>JAYTJI010000030.1:0-5562 GCA_043731245.1 Methylococcaceae bacterium
ATTTTCCAAGGCAAAGGTTTTCACAATGAAAATGTTGCTGATGGCATCGGAAACAACGCCGCCGACTTTGCTGTCGCCTTCTGCGACGGCCTTATCAAAGCGCATTTTCCACATTGAAAAGCCAATATTCCAAGCGATGAGCAAGGCAACCCAAGCGAGAAAATACAGCGCAAACTGGCGTTGGTGTTGGTAGAAAATGCTGAATGAAATGGCAACCGCCAGCAAGTTCATATAAAACTGGAACAAAAACCAGTCCATGATGATTTCAAAAGACCGCGAAAAACGGTTGGCTTGCTTGATCAGGCTGCCGGAAAAGTTATTCTCAAAAAAAGTGGTTTTCTGCTTTTTAAGCACATCAAAACAGCGCTTTTCCAACAGGTTAACGCCACCGCCATCCAACGGCACAATTGCCAGTTCAAGAAAGCGCCACGAAATCCAAATACCAGCAAAGACGAAGGCTAGCTGTTTTAGGTTATCCAGCAAATCTGCTAATGTCGTCTCAGAATAAGGTGCGGCAAGACCATTAGCGATGTTTTTGTAATACGTCGGTGCCAGCAAATCCAAGCCAGTGGCACCAGCGAGTGCCAGTAAAGCCAATAAAAAATACCACTTCTTCTGCCAGACGACCCGCCCGTATTCCCTGAATATAATGCCCATTTGGATTTGTTTTACACTTACGTTTTATAGAATTATTTATGCTGTCGGCTTTGCAGTGTGTTTTTGCAAAACGCCGTACACAAGATACAGTGACCCGCATTAAAATCAAATGTTACTGGCTTTTATTGCGTTAGCAGCAGGCGGTCTCTCGTTGCCAACTTATTGTTTATACCATGCCACCATGACATCTTCTATGTTGGCGAGCATTACGGAATGCGCAACCCGTTTATACCCTGCACTTAAACAGACCTACTTCTTTAGCTTATGATTAATAAATACATTGCTAATTCTGATAGATCCATTATAATTGGCGGTCTTAATCGCGGGGTGGAGCAGCTTGGTAGCTCGTCGGGCTCATAACCCGAAGGTCGTAGGTTCAAATCCTGCCCCCGCTACCATATTTTAGAACCCCATTTTGGGGTTTTTTATTTTCTGGGCTTCGAATTTTACAGGAAGCTTAATAGTATTTTGTTAATGGAAGAGCCGATGGCTCTTTTTTTTTGTGCGAAAATAAGCGAGGAAACGATGAAACAGGCTCCTGAGCATTTGGTTAACTTAATCGAGCCAATTGTTGAAGGTTTAGGTTATGAATGTGTAGGTATTGACTATAATCCGCACCCTAAACATGGATGCTTAAGGATTTATATTGATAGTGAAAATGGAATTCTGGTTGAAGACTGCTCTAAAGTCAGTCATCAAATCAGCGGTGTTCTGGATGTGGAAGATCCTATACAAGGCAACTATCAGTTAGAAATTTCTTCGCCCGGTGCGGAAAGGCCGTTCTTTAAAGTGAGTCAGTTTGAACAGTTTATCGGCAGCACAGCGTTAGTTAATTTATTTAAAGCAATAGACGGTCGTAGAAAAATTACCGGTCTGATTAAAAAAGTTGAAAACGATGTTATTTCGCTTCAGGAAGGCGATCAGATTTACGAGGTACCTTTTAACGCCATGAGTAAAGCGCGTTTGGTGCCTGAATACTTAATTGAAAAAGGAGGCCGCAGTGGCAAATAAAGAAATTTTATTAGTAGTGGAGGTTTTTTCTAATGAACGGGAAATTGAAAAGGAAATCGTTTTTCAGGCGATAGAGTCGGCATTAGAGGCTGCTACGATAAAGCGCCACGCAAATCCAATCAAAGCGCGTGTTGCCATCGACAGAAAAACAGGCGACTACGTTACCTATAGGCAATGGGACATCGTTGACGCTAATTTTGCCTGTGCCGGTGATGTAGAATTTCCAACGACCCAGGTTCTGTTGGAGGTTGCCAGACTGGATGATCCGGAAATTCAAATCGGCGATGTGGTAGAAGAAGAAATTGATTCTGTTGATTTCGGGCGTATTGCCGCTCAAACTGCCAAGCAGGTTATTATCCATAAAGTCAGGGAAGCGGAACGCAGAAAGATTGTTGAAGCTTATAAGAGCCGTGTGGGTGAATTGATTACCGGCATTGTCAAGCGCATTGAAAAAGGTAGTGTTTATTTGGATCTGGGTGGGCATGTAGAGGCTTATATTGCCAAGGAAGATATGATTCCACGCGAGGCCATCCGCATTGGTGACCGGATCAGGGGCTATTTAAAAGATGTGCGGTCAGAGCCGCGTGGGCCGCAATTGTTTGTAAGCCGTACTGCGCCGGAATTACTGATAGCTTTATTTCGCCTGGAAGTGCCTGAGGTGGGTGAAGGTTTGATTTCTGTGATAGGTGCAGCGCGTGATCCGGGTTCCAGGGCTAAACTGGCGGTAAAGAGTAATGACCCCAGGTTAGATCCTGTGGGCGCTTGCGTGGGCATGAGAGGGTCGAGAGTGCAGTCGGTAACTAATGAATTGGCTGGCGAGCGTGTTGATATTATTCTTTGGAATCCAAGTGAAGCTCAATTTGTAATTAATGCCATGTCACCGGCTGAAATTCAGTCCATCGTTGTGGATGAAGACAAGCATAGTATGGATCTGGCGGTAAACTCAGATAACCTGTCCCAGGCAATTGGTCGGGGCGGGCAAAATGTACGTCTGGCAAGCCAGCTAACCGGATGGGAGCTGAATGTCATTGATGCGTCTAAAGCAGAACAAAGTGCTGAAGCTGAAATAGATAAGGTAAAGCAATTATTTATCGATCAATTGGATGTTGATGAAGATATTGCCTTAATTTTGGCTGAAGAGGGCTTTAACAGCGTCGAAGAGATTGCTTATGTGCCGGTCAGTGAAATGCTGGAAATTGAAGGCTTTGATGAAGATTTGGTTAATGAGTTAAGAAGTCGGGCAAAGGATGCCTTATTAATTAGTGCTATTGCCTTGGAAGAGAAAATAGAATCAGCGGAGCCGGCAGAGGATTTACTGCAAATGGAAGGTATGGATACTGATTTGGCTTATGACCTGGCAAGTCAAGGTATTATTACAATGGATGATTTAGCAGAGCAGGCAGTTGATGATTTGCTGAATTTTTCAGGCATGAATGAAGAGCGGGCGGCAAAGTTGATTATGAAGGCGCGTGAGCCTTGGTTTGCTTAAGGTACATAGCGAGTAGGTAAGGGGTTAAAAATGAGCGATAAAACAGTACAGCAGTTAGCGGAGATAGTAAAAATACCTCTGGAACGATTATTAGAGCAGCTAAAAGAAGCAGGTTTATCTGCGAGCGCCCCTGATGATGTTATTAATGAAGATGAAAAGATGCAATTGCTTGCACATTTGCGTAAGCGACATGGCAAGGCTGAGGGCGAGGCCAGTAATTCACCCCGTCGCGTGACTTTAGAGCGCAGAAAAGTGACGGAAATTAAGCAAGCGAGTGTGCCGGGTAGTTCAACTAAAACGATCAGTGTTGAAGTTCGTAAAAAGAAGACTTATATAAAGCGTAGTGAAGTAGCGGATGTCGAAGTACCCAGGGAAGAGCTGATTAAGCCTGTTCTGGCAGAGCCGCAGAAGATAGAAAGTGTAACCGTTACGCAAGCAGCACCGCCTTCTCCTGTTGAAGAGCCGGTAGCCATTGATATATTGGCTCCCTTGGAAGCAGCGCCCATAGCAGAGCCTGTTGAAATTGAGCCCGAAACTCAAACTATTGCTGTTGCCGAAGTTGAATCTCAACCGGTGGTTGAGCCCGATGTGGAAATTGAAACTGAAGCTAAATTTGAGGCTTTAAAGATCAAGGAAGAAAAGAAAATAAAACAGGAAAAGTCGATCAAAACCAAGGAAACCGAAGAAGCTAGAAAAAAGGAGCAGGAAAAAGAACACCGACTTGAAGAATCTATCAAAAAGAATGCTGATAAAGTAAGGCAACAGGCGGTGGTTAAACAAGAAACATTGCACAGGAAAAAGCAGGACGAAGGCTCGCGCTCATCGGGCAAAGATGCTAAAAGAGGTAAGAAAAAAGGCAAACAACCCCAACGATCCATGCAGCCTGAAGGCAAACATCAGTTTGAGATGCCGGTTGCTCCGATAGTTAAAGAGGTCACTATACCGGAATTTATTTTGGTCTCCGACCTTGCCCAGAAGATGAGTGTCAAAGCGGCCCTGGTGATCAAGCATTTGATGAAGCTGGGTATTATGGCGACCATCAATCAAAGTATCGATCAGGATACAGCGGCTATTTTGGTTGAAGAAATGGGTCATAAAGTCATTATGCAGAGTGATGATGATCTTGAGCAGGAAATGCTGGCTGAAGCGCAGGTAGAAGATACCCGTGTTGAATTACCGCGTGCGCCGATTGTTACCATTATGGGTCATGTCGATCATGGTAAAACCTCGTTATTGGATTATATTCGTAAAACGCGGGTTGCCGCTGGTGAGGCGGGTGGTATAACGCAGCATATCGGTGCTTATCAGGTAAAAACTGATCATGGGTCGGTCACCTTTTTAGATACGCCGGGACATGCTGCATTTACAGCCATGAGAGCCAGAGGTGCCGATGTTACTGACGTGGTGATTGTTGTTGTTGCCGCTGATGACGGCGTTATGCCGCAAACCAAAGAGGCGGTTGAGCACGCGAGAGCAGCCAATGTGCCTATTATCGTGGCGATCAATAAAATCGATAAGCCTGATGCCAATCCTGATAAAGTGATGCAAGAGCTATCGGTCATTAACGTTTTGGCGGAAGAATGGGGCGGCGATGTCCAGTTCCTTAAAATTTCGGCTAAAACCGGTGCTGGCATTGATGAATTAATTGAAGCTTTAATTGTACAGACTGAAATTCTTGAATTAAAAGCGCCTGCGGATGGCCCAGCATCGGGTATCGTAATTGAATCAAGACTGGATAAAGGTCGCGGCGCAGTGGCAACGGTTCTCATTCAAAAAGGCACGTTGGAAAGCGGTCAAATGGTCTTGTGTGGTCAGGAATATGGCCGGGTTCGGGCGATGTTTAATGAGAACGGCAAGGCTATTAAAGAGGCGGGGCCTTGTGCGCCAGTTGAAATTCTAGGGCTTTCGGGTACGCCGAATGCCGGCGATGAATTCTTGGTGGTACAAAACGAACGTATTGCTAAAGACTTGGCCAAGCACCGTGAAGACCGCAAAAAATTCACCAAACACGCCGCACAACAAGCATCCAAACTGGATGAAGTATTTTCCAGAATGGCGACTGGTGAAATTGCCAGTGTCAATCTGGTTATCAAAACCGATGTGCAAGGCAGTTTGGAAGCGTTACGCGGTTCTTTAGTCGCGTTATCCAATGAAGAAGTAGAGGTTAAAGTTGTTTTTGGTGGTGTTGGCGGTATTAATGAAGGTGACGCTAATTTGGCATTAGCTTCAGGTGCAATTTTGATGGGCTTTAATGTCCGCGCAGATGCGACAGCCAGAAAGCTGATTGAAGAAAAAGGCATCGATCTACATTACTACAGCATCATTTATGAAGCGATTGATGAAGTTAAAAAAGCTATCAGTGGCATGTTGGCACCTGAAATCAAAGAACAGATTGTAGGGCTGGC
>JAYTJI010000031.1:0-13548 GCA_043731245.1 Methylococcaceae bacterium
TTTTGCTTGGAATACTGGTCGTCTTTAGTATAGAACGATATTAAATTGGACGTACTTAGTTCAAATTTACCTAACAGCGTCTTATCATCAAAAGCATTATTACCGACAATATTAATATACTTAATCTTAGTGGCTCTGCCCTCGGAAATCTTAATATGAATACCGACACGGTTTCGGGTCAAGTTAGCTACGGAAGTTTTAATCTTTAAGCCATATTTACCACGACTGAGATATTGGCGTGTTAATTCCTGCTCTACTTTGTCCAGTACTTGCCGGTCAAATGTTTTGCCCTCAGCCAAACCAATTCTGTCTAACGCTTTTGTCAACTCGTCCTTGCTAATATCCTTATTGCCTTCAAAAATAATGCTGGCGATGGCTTGCCGCTCCACCACATTAACAATCAGCGTTGAACCCTCCCGCTCCAGTGATACATCTTTAAAAAAACCTGTTTTAAACAGCGCTTTTATGGCTGGCGAAACATTATCCAAAGAAAACCGTTCCCCGACATTAACCGGAAGATAATTAAAGACAGTACCTAAAGAGATGCGTTGCAGGCCTTTGACCTGAATATCCCTAACAACGAATTCTTCGCTGCCTTTAACCCCATTTGACACAATCAGGCCCAGCAATAACAAGCAAGAGAAAGTATTTGATTTCATGTCGGCGGCTAAATATAAAGCTTCATGGTCTAAACGGTTAAAAATGCAAGATTATAGCATAGTAAATATTGAACTAGCTTAAGCTCTGTGTACAGGAAAATTAAGTACGTCATCAATGGATGCAGTATTTGTCAACAGCATTAATAAACGATCCAGACCTATGGCCATGCCGGAACATGCCGGAAGTCCTGCTGCCAATGCGGCAATAAGATGCTTATCCTTGACAGCGACAGAACTTTTTTTTTGCTGCCTAATGGCGATTTCCTGGTCAAACCGCCTATCCTGCTCTGCTGCATTGATCAACTCATAATAGCCATTACCTAATTCAATGCCTTCAATAAAGACTTCGACACGATCAGTGATTTGTGAGTTATATTCATTAATGCGTGCTAATGACGATTGACAAGCAGGATAACCGTGTACCATGCACACAGCATTTTCACCTAATTGTGGCTGCACTTTATGGCTAAAAATAAAATCCAGCCATAAAGCGTGATCATGTCCGCAAATACTCACTGCTTCAGGCATGTGATTGTGCTGTGCGTAAGCGCAATAATCCTGATAAGAAAAGTCTAAAGGGTTCAAATTCGTATACTGATAAAATATTTCCTGATAGCTAAACCGTTGTGCCGTGCCCAATGATCTGCGACTACCAAACAAAACCGCCATCAATTCAGCTATTTCGTCCATTAACTGCGGTAATGTGTAACCAACCCGATACCATTCCAACAAAGTAAATTCGGGATTATGAAAGCGGCCTGATTCGCCATTCCTGAATGCCTTGCCTATTTGATAAATCGAGCCGCTACCCGCAGCAAGTAGCCGCTTCATGGCAAACTCAGGCGATGTCTGCAAAAACAAGGTGTGCCGTAGTGGCGGCGAACAATAATCCGTCGTAAAAAAATCCAGCTGTGGATCTGTTCCGCTGCTATGACTAAGCAGTGGCGTTTCCACTTCAAGCACCGCTCTATCTAAAAAAAACCGCCGTATATCTCCAAGTACTTGCGCTCTTAAACGCAACATGTTCATAGAACATGTTGGCTGCCACGCATTTTGCACTATTCTTTTACGCGCGAGATATATTCGCCGGTGCGTGTATCAACTTTAATAACTTCGCCCTGCTGCACGAATAACGGCACTCTAACCACCGCACCAGTCTCCAGAACAGCGGGTTTACCGCCACCACCAGACGTATCGCCGCGCACACCCGGATCAGTTTCAACAATAGCCAGCTCAACAAAATTAGCAGGTGAGACCGACAGAGGCGCGTCATTCCATAAAGTGACGGTACAAGAATCCTGGTCTTTAAGCCACTTACTTGCGTCTCCGACGGCTTTTTCATCGCACTGATACTGCTCAAACGTATCCGGCACCATAAAGTGCCTAAACTCACCGTCGTTATACAGATATTGCATGGCAACATCAACCACATCAGCGCCTTCAAGAGAATCACCTGATTTAAACGTCCGCTCAATCACCCGACCTGTCTTAAGATTTCTAATTTTTACCCGGTTAAAGGCTTGACCCTTACCCGGCTTTACAAATTCATTTTCAATAATTGCACAGGGGTCATTATCCAACATGACTTTTAACCCGGCTTTAAATTCATTGGTACTGTAACTGGCCATTTTATCCTCAAGATGACAAACAATATAAAACTTAACCATTATAATGGAGGCAACAATCGATAGAAACTTTAAATAACTAACTCATGCCAGAAGCACTTAGCGAAACCCTGCACTTTACAAAAAACTGGCAACAACAACTTGCCGAAGCCTTTAACAATATTGAAGGATTATGCCGTTATCTGCGCTTATCACTGAATGACTTACCTATTTCAGTGACGGCTGCCAAGGATTTCCCATTACGCGTACCCTTAAGCTTTGCCGCCTCCATGCAAAAAGGTAACCCGCACGATCCTTTATTGCGGCAAGTATTGCCGATTAAAGATGAACTATTTACTTACCCCGGTTTTAGTAACGATCCGGTTGGCGATCTTGCATCCGCTGCTCAAACCGGTGTTTTACACAAATACCATGGCCGGGTTTTGTTTATCAATACTGGCAGTTGCGCTATTAACTGCCGGTATTGTTTTCGTCGCAACTTTCCATACTCCGACCTTCAGCTCAGCAAACAAAATGAAGACGCCGCTATCCAGTATATTCAGGAAGACCCCGGCATCACGGAAGTTATTTTAAGTGGGGGCGATCCGTTATTGCTTAGCGACGCAAGACTTGCAAAACTCTTTGTGCAATTAAATGCTATTCCACATTTAAAACGCATCAGAATACACACCCGCTTGCCTATCGTCCTACCAGCTCGAATCACCGATGAATTAATTAACACCTTAACTCAAAGCCCCAAACAAATAGTGATAGTTGTCCATTGTAACCATGCCAATGAAATAAATCCTCGCGTCATTACCGCCTGCAAGCGACTAAAAGATAACGGCATTACCTTATTTAATCAGTCGGTGTTATTGAAAGGGGTTAATGACAACGTAGCGGTGCTATGCGAATTGAGCGAACGGCTTTTCAGCCAGGGCATCATCCCTTATTATTTGCATTTACTGGACAAGGCCACAGGAACCGGACATTTTGAAGTCTCCGAAACAGAAGCAAGCGCCCTCATCAAGCAGGTACAAGCCGCCCTACCCGGCTATCTTGTACCTAAATTAGTTAAAGAACAGGCTGGAGCAACGTCCAAGCAATCCGTCCTGTAAATCCATTCACCCAACCCAAACTAACCCAAGGATAACCCATGTCTGAATCACTCAGTTTTGCTTCTGAAAAATCCGGTCTGCCACCCGGCTCACTGGTGCATGTTGGTGAAGTACATGAACATGAGCATCAAATTTTTGTGATTAATTACAATAAATCAATCCTGAACAAACACACCGTCAAATCTATCGAAGAGCTTCTACCCTACAAAACAACCGATGCCATCACCTGGGTCATTGTGGATGGATTAAAAGACGTTTCCATTATTGATGCCATAGGGCAACATTTTGATATTCACGCGCTGGTGCTGGAAGATATTCTTAACACCCATCAACGGCCTAAATTCGAAGAATTTAATGATTATTTGTATATTGTCCTTAAAGCGATTTCCCTGGAAAAGGAAACCTTTTATGTTGAATATGAACAAATTAGCTTATTGATATTAAATAATTTTGTTTTTACCTTCATGGAAAAGCCGGATGCGCTATTTGATCCTATCCTAAACCGGCTTGATAACGACAAGAGCCAAATCAGAAACCTGGGTGCTGATTATCTCGCTTATGTGATTATGGATACCGTGGTCGACGAGTATTTTGCACTGCAAGACGCCTTCGATGAACTGATTGAATCCGTTGAAGATAAATTACTAACCGACCCCTCATCGCAAACACTGTCCACCATCCAAAAAATAAAACGGGAACTGATCTTTTTGCGCAGAACAGTATCGCCTCTGCGTGAATTACTTGCCGCCATTCAACGCAGTGAGTCGCCTTTACTTCAAGAGAAGACCCGGCGTTATTTCGGTGATATTTATGATCACGCCATACGTGTTATTGAAGCAATAGAATCTTATCGGGATTTGATAGCAGGTATGCTGGATATTTACCTGTCCAGTGTCAGCAACAAAATGAATGAGACCATGAAAGTGCTTACTGTCTTTGCCTCGATATTTATTCCATTAACCTTTATCGCAGGCGTTTATGGCATGAACTTCGAATATATGCCGGAATTAAAATGGCGCTGGGGTTATCCAACTTTATGGGTCTTTTTTATTGGTGTATCCGTATTTTTGCTCAGATACTTTAAGAAGAGAAAATGGTTGTAGATAACTGCTCAAGGATTATTTGGGATAAGGTTCAAGCCGGAAGCTTTTTTATCTTGAACCTTTCGCCTTATCACTTTTACTTTCCTTTGCTAAATAACCCGCAGCATTAACCGGAACAGAATCAATCGCCAGAATAGCGCCTAACTCAGTCATCGCTTTTTGATAAACCTTGCGCTTGAAATACACCACATCATTAAGTGGCTCCCAATAATCAACCCAGCGCCAGCTATCAAATTCCGGTTTCGCGCAATGGTCAAAACGCACAGTTGAATCCTGCGTTAGCAAACGCAACATATACCAGATTTGCTTTTGCCCTATACATAAAGGCATGGAGTTCTTGCGTATATAACGCTCAGGCAGTTGATACCTCAGCCAATAGCGCGTACGTCCAAGCACTTGTACATGCTGTTGTTGCAGTCCGGTTTCTTCCCACAATTCTCGATACATCGCTGTTTCAGGGTCTTCGTCATCATTTATTCCGCCTTGCGGGAACTGCCATGCGTTCACGCCCATCCGTTTTGCCCAAAACACGCGACCCTCGTCATTGCAAAGGATGATCCCGACATTAGGCCGGTATCCTTTAGAGTCTATCATGTTAAAACCTGTGTCTTTTACCCGACCTAATATCTTAATCTTGCTAAACAGTAAAATTACAAGAGTAGGCCGGGTTGTTTATAATAACTCCATTGTTCCATAAAAAAACTGTAGATACCAGCGTGTACAGTCCTTTTAATTTACTTCAGACAGGTTTAACGTGAGTTTAGCGATTTTCGATTTAGATAATACCCTGATAGCCGACGACAGCGATTATTTATGGGGACAATTCCTTGTTGACCAGGGCATAGTTGATAAAGATCACTATGAAAGCGCCAACGCCAAATTTTATGATGAATACAAACAAGGTACGCTGGATATTATTGAATTTCTGCGCTTTTCCTTGCAGCCCCTGGCCAATAACAATCCTGAACAACTGTATCAATGGCGTACGCAATTTATACAAGAGGTCATCACACCGATATTATTAAAGCCCGCACAGCAACTGATAGCAAAACATAGAGACCGGGGCGATACCTTACTGGTCATTACCGCAACCAACCGTTTCGTTACCGAGCCTATTGTTAAGCTGTATGGCATCGAAAATTTACTGGCAACAACACCTGAATTTATAGCGGGACAATATACCGGCGCATTTACAGGCATCCCTTGTTTTCAGGAAGGTAAAGTAAAGTTATTAGAAGAATGGTTAAAAACCTCAACCGAAACCATGCAAGGCAGCTGGTTTTATAGCGATTCGCATAACGATCTACCCTTGCTTAAATTAGTAGATAATCCTGTTGCAGTTGACCCCGATGAAAAACTGACTGAATTTGCCAAAGCCGCCGTGTGGCCTATTATTAGTTTAAGACAGGGACAATGTCCGGCTGAGCATTTTCATAAATAGACCTGTGAGCCAAACATTTTGCACAGCATTAACCTGGAAAAGGCAGTTGCAGATCACTGGTCCTGTCCTGAGTGCAGCCGAAGGGACACCGGCTTCACAGAGAATCAAAAGATTAGACTTCATTTGCCACTCACTCGATGATTTTTCTTTGTGTTCTCCGTGTGAACAGCGATTTTTAGATTTGGTGGATAAGAATTGCTTATCCGCTATGATCTTTTAACCGAGCGCGGTAACATGCCTGCATTTATTAAACCATCAGATGAACCGGCAAGCTATGGAAACGGCAGTTCTTAATATCCTCACCAATCAACTTACCCATGTTTTAAAGGATTCACTACCCAAGATTTCCACATCGTGGTGGACATCGCTAGTCATAGAAAAACTGACCTTCCAGCAACAATCTTTTGCCAGGCAATACAGTCCCGATACACTCGAACAGCTCGATCTTGCCGCATTACTCAGAGTAACAGACCAAAACTGGTATGACCTAACTCAAAAACTGAATCTCAACAAAGATGCCCGAAACTGGTTGAAAGAAGCGCAAACCATCCGCAACCGCTGGGCACACGCACCAGTCGACGGTTTGCCTGATGAAGTTTACTACCGTGATCTGGACACCATCGAAAGACTGTTACAAACTTTCGGTGCCAACGCTGAGACTTTAAACAAAATCAGCGAAGAAAAACAAAATCTGTTGCTCAAAATCGCAGCGACCAAAGCACCGGTATCAACACACAAAGCAGAAAATACCGCGACCGGCTTATTCAAACCCGGCGACATGGTCAGGCTGAAAGCCAAGCCGCAGACCAGTGGAGCTATTATTGCCCATTTGCCAAGCGAACCGGAAGACCGCTATCAAGTGTTTCATGATGGAACGGCACCCTACTACTACGCTTCGCAAATAGAACTGTTACCACCTGTTTCACCGCACACCGAAGTTACTTTGCCCGATTTGCACGCCGCCTTATCCGCATTGCAACTGCGCCACCCGTCTACCCGTCACCTGTATTCGTTGTTTGCCTCGCGTATCCAGTTTGTGCCTTACCAGTTTCGTCCGGTGTTGAAACTGATACAGGCAGACCGGCCACGGCTGTTGATTGCTGATGAAGTCGGTGTCGGTAAAACCATTGAAGCGGGGCTGATTTTGAAAGAACTGCAAGCCCGTCGGGAAATAAAGTCGGTGCTGGTGATCTGCCCCAAACCACTGGTCGCCGAGCGCAAATGGCAGGAAGAAATGAAGCGTTTTGATGAACGCTTCGAACATCTGGACGGCAAGTCACTGCGCTACTGCATTGATGAAACCGACAAGGACGGTATCTGGCCGCAAAAATACGCCCGCGTTATTGTCCCTTATTCGCTATTTGACGAAAGCCTGCTCATGGGCAAACAAGACGGACGCAAAAAGCCGCGTGGCCTGCTTTATCTTGACCCTCCGCCCGCCTTCGATCTGGTCATCGTCGATGAAGCCCACCACATCCGCAACACCGACACCTGGGCGTATCGCAACGTCCGCCATTTTTGCGACCATGCCGAAGCCGTGGTATTGCTGTCGGCAACGCCCATCCAGATGCGGGATAATGATCTTTACACCTTGTTGCACCTGATTCGTCCTGACGTGCTAACCAGCCGCCAGGATTTTGAACAAATGGCCGAACCCAATCCGCACCTGAATGCCGCCATCGAAGCGGCACGCAGTCAGCAACCGGACTGGCAGGACAAGGTGCGCACCGCCATCGATAGAGCTTTGGCAACTACTTGGGGGCGCGGCGTTCTGGCCGCCGATCCGCGACTGCAATCAGCCTATGATCTGCTCGATGCCGACCACAACTACCCGACACACCGTCTGGCACTCATTCGGCAACTGGAAGAACTCTACACGTTCGCGCCGCTGATTAACCGTACCCGCCGTCGCGACATCGGCAACTTCACCACGCGCAAGCCGGAAACGGTCACCGTCGAATTTACCCCCGAGCAGGCTGATTTACACCAAAACCTGATTAATCTGATTGCCCGCATTCTGGCTTTTCGGCATGGCGACCAGAATCTCAAATTCATGCTGTCAACCGTTAGGCGGCAAGTCGCCAGTTGCGTATTCGGGCTGGCCCCTCTCCTGAAAAACATGCTCCACGGGCATTTATCGCAACTGGAATTAAGCGAGCTGGATAGCGAAAACAGCCCTGATGAAATCCAGGCTATTCTGACTGAATTCCGCGCCGATGTGGACGCCCTCATTCGGCAAGCCCAGCAACTGACCGGCCCCGATCCCAAACTGGAAGCCTTTCTTAAAGTCATACGCGACAAACAACAGCTACCCAACAACAAACTGCTTGCTTTTAGCAGCTTTCGCCATACCATCCGCTATTTAGAAGAGAAACTCAGCCAGGAACCGGTGCGTTTCGGCATTATTCACGGCGGCGTTGCCGATGACGAACGCCGCGCATTGCGCAACCGCTTCAGCCTTGAAAAAGCTCATCCGAACGCATTGGATGTGTTGCTGAGTTCCGAAGTCGGCTGCGAAGGTCTCGATTACCAGTTCTGCGACGGCATGATCAACTATGACCTGCCCTGGAACCCGATGCGCGTCGAGCAACGCATAGGCCGTATCGATCGCTACGGACAAAAAAGCGAAACCGTCGTCATCTACAACTTCATCACACCCGGTACCGTCGATGCCGAAATATACCAACGCTGCTTGCTCCGTATCGGTATTTTCCGGCAGGCATTAGGCGGTAGTGAAGAAATATTGGGAAAACTGACCCAAGAAATTCACGCCATTGCCGAAAACTTTGAGCTCACCGCAGACGAACAAGCCGACCGTTTACAACAGCTCGCCGACAACGACATCCGCCTGATACAGGAACAAGACAGTCTGGAAAAACAGCAGGCGCAACTGTTCGGATTAACACCAGGCCAACATATCGACGACACGATTAATCAAGCCGCCAGTTTCTGGTTATCGCCCGCTATGCTCGTCAACCTGATCAGCCGTTATCTGCAAACACTGGGCGTAATCAACCTGCCTGCCTCGCTGGGACAAAAACCCGTCACCACGCTGCAACTGGGTCAGGACATCCGCAGCAAACTGCTGGCAGACTATCAAAAACTCGACGCCAGCGGTGAAACGGCGCAAATCTGGTCACGCTGGCTAAAAGGTAATGAGCCGAATTTGCCGCTGACCTTTGAAGCCGCTACTGCCGCCGAACGCCGTGATTTGCTCTTCATCACGCCCACCCATCCGTTGACGCGGCAAGCCGCCCAGTCTCTTGAGCCGCCAACGCCGCTACACTGCGATCTGAGTGTAACGATAGCCAGCTTACCCGCAGGACGTTATCCTTTTGCCATTTACCGCTGGCGCAAATTGGGCTTGAAAGAAGACTTCATCTTTCAGCCGGTATGCCAGCATCCCGACCTCACCGAACGCATGCTGGAATTACTGGAAATCGCTCAACCAATCAAAAACACCGTTGCACCGATCACCTCAGATGAAAAAACCGCACTGGAACAAGCGCACTACCCGCACTGGCTAAACAATCGCGCCGCCCACATCGAACAAGTGACGCAAACCACACAAGCGAGGCTGGCCTCGCTTAACACCAGCCACGCCGCCCGTCTGGCTTTATTGGAAGAACAACGCGACAGTAACGCCGACGAGAAAATCCAGCGTATGAAAGACTCGCAGATTGCATCAGCAACCCGCGATTACCAGCAACGTGCAGAGGAATTACAAAAAGCACCGGAACAAGCCGATGTGATTGCTGAGGCGGTGGCGTTTGGGGTTTTAGATATTAGGAACTGACATGATGAAAGGCAATGATTTTTTACAGGCTTTAAGTGTAAAACGTAATAAAACTGCTGAGGCATTTAACGATCCTTGTGTGGCAGGTATAAGACCTTTAGTGACTAATAAGTTGTATCCAGATACAGCTCACTTTATATATGAATTATTGCAAAATGCTGAAGATGTACAAGCAACTGAAATAATGTTTCGTTTAACACCTGAAAATTTGGTTGCAGAACACAACGGTCAAGCATTTACAGAGGAAAACATTGACGCTATTACCAGTATCCCAGAAGAATCACACAAGGTTAATAAAATCGGGCAACATGGGCTTGGCTTTAAATCAGTGTTCGGTTATACCAATACACCACATATCTATTCGGGCAAGTTTGCGTTTAAGATTCGTGATTTGATTGTACCCGAACCAATAACACCACTTAACGAACAAACAAGCACAACAGTTTTTGAATTTCCTTTCAATAATCTGAAAAAACTACCGATTGAGGCTTTTAATGAAATCGCCGACGGCTTGCGTGATTTATCCACGACTACGTTATTATTTTTAGCGAATATCAAAGTAATTAACTGGACTTGTGCAAATGAGCCAGCTAGTTATATGCGCTTACACGCTCATTCAGAACATCACGTTGAAATTGAAGCTTGTTTGAATGGAGAAGTAACTATTGGAACGCACTATTTGCGCTTCATGGCTAAAATCCCTGATAAGCCAGCGCATTTGCAAGTTGGTTTAGCGTACTCACTAGATTTCAAGAAAGGCACTAAGTCTTTCAATACTACAAAACCGCTTGCCGAGCAAATACAGGTGGAAAATGAAACAGGTTTAGTGTCTATCTTTTTTCCAGCAAAAAACGCAACCTCTAATCTTAGTTTTCATATTCACGCCCCGTTTGCTACGGTTCCAGGTAGAAATAGCATTAGCGATACGTCTGAAGTTGCCTCAATGAATGAAGCATTGATTACCTCCATCGCTCAATTGGCTGTCAGTTCACTGCATGACATCAAAGCTATCGGCTTATTAAACCGTGCATTCCTTGAAGTATTGCCGAATAGTAACGATGCAATACCCGAATTCTATCAACCCATTAGTGAACAAATCTGGGCGGCATTGCGTACTCAGTCATTAATACCAACCTACTCAGGCGATTTTGCGGCTGGTGAACAGCTTTATCATGCGGTTGATGATAAAGATAATGAGCTTAAAAAACTGTTGTACGGTGCAGATGTAGCACGTTTAGAAAATAGAGTCGATGAAACACTAGAATGGTGTCTTGATGTACCCGAAGCCCTGCGTACAAAAATAGGCATTAAGTCCATCAATGCTACACAGTTTGTACAAAAACTGACAAACCCTCCTTTCACGCTTTCACATTGGCTGGAACTGAAAGAAAACGCTTGGATGCAACAGTTTTACAGTTATTTACAACCGCACAACCTTCAATTAAAGCAAACGCCTTTAGTGCGATTAAACGATGGTTCTCATGTTCTTGCATCAAAGGCTTATTTTCCAAGTGACGGCATTGTCGATGATAAAGAGCTCCCCAGAGTGTGCGCCGCAACTTATCAATCTGGCAATGAAGAACAGCAAGATGAACGGGAGCAAGCGCAAGAGTTTTTAAAAAATATAGGAGTAACGGAAGTTACTGAACGCGAAAAAATCGAGTTGATTATTAAAAAATGGGCATATAAAAAACCCAGTGACGAGGAATACTTAACAAATTTACGGCAATTTATTGATTACTCTAATAAAGATGGAAATTTTTATGTTTTTAGCGGCAAGCATATTTTTTGGGGCGATTCAAAAAATAGCAAAACCGACTGGTACACTGCCAAGCAATTATTTATTGATAGCCCTCTGCGTGAGACAGGTGTTACTTCTTGGTTTGTAAATGAACCAGATTATTATCTGCTTTCAAAAAAATACGCCGACGTGCCGTCGTTTAATGTTGATGAATTAGTTGATTTTGCTAAACGTTTGGGCGCGAAAGTGAGCGCAGAAGTTACCCATGAAGATATTCAAAATATTTTAAGGCGATGGAAAACAGCCGAGCCCAATGACAATGAATATCTAAGATATTTGCCACAATTTATTGCGTCTCGGCATCATGATCTTTTTAAAGATCAGGCTATTTTTTGGGGCGACACGAAAGACGGTGAAACCAAGTTGGTTAAAGTAGGCGAAATATTCATTGATAGTCCATTACAGGATACTAGCATTTCAACCTGGTATGCGGACAAATATAACTACTATTTGCTTTCAAAAAAATACGCCGAACACTCATCGATAGATATTCCTGCTTTAATTGATTTTGCAAAAAAATTGGGGGTAATAGATAAATTGCCTATCGTTAAGATTCGTGCGAGTCATCAAACAGACTTGAGTAGTCACTTTCGCGAAACTTCTATTTCAGAGACTAGAGACAAAATAGACAAGGATTGGTGCATAGCAAATTATGAGTGGTGCGGAAATGATTTTGAACAATGGTTAAAAAGCGCATCAGAAGCCAAAGCCCACGCAATCTGGATAACAATGTGTCAACCAGATACTAAAAATGAAGTCCTTACTGCTTGGTACAAAAGACTCCAACGTCCTTTAGATAAAGCGCAGACGCGGGCTTCAAAACTGGTTTGGACATTAAGGTTAGCCGCTTGGATACCGCAAATTGAAGCAAGCGTTACTACTTTCGTTACTCCCGCTAAAGCCATTCAAGACCTGTTGCCCGAAAATTTTAAATACAATGATAGTAACGGCTGGCTGCCATTGAGTTCGGCAAAGAAGAAAGAGAACGAGCCGCCGAAATACGTTGGCAAGATCAACAAACAATCGGAGCGTACCAAGAAAAAAATACAACTGCACAAGAATTTGGTTTTGCATCCGCTGACAGCGCAGCTAAATGGGCCGTACTCGAAAAGCTAGGAATATCGCCTGACGAAATATTGGCTCAACGAAAACCAACCGAACAACCCAATGAATCCGTTCCAAGCCACAGCTTCGAACGCCGTCGAGAAAAAGTACAGAACAACACCGCAGATGCACCCAGCAAAGAAAGCGTTCAGCTAGAACGCACCATTCAGAAAGATATACCCGAAGTTACTGCGCAAGCCAAAGCCTACCTTCGCCCCAAAAACAAAAATGATTATGGTGAACTGATTTGCCAGTGCTGTCATGAGAAAATGCCGTTCAAGTTGAAATCAGGAGACCATTATTTTGTAGCCGTGCAATGTGTAAAAGACCAAGAAAAACGCCACTATCAAAACCGCCTTGCCCTCTGTCCTACTTGCGCCGCCATGTATAAGCATTCCCGTGAAACCGACGATCCCGAAATTCTCCGCCTTATTGTTGAGCATGATGCTCCTGATGATGCGTCATCGGTAGAAATTCCGGTGGTGCTGGCTGGCAAACAACACAGTCTCCGTTTCGTAGGTACACACTGGTTCGATCTAAAAACTGTGTTTGAAAATTCATAGGGTATGCTGGTAACCGATTAACCATTTAGGCTAAGGTTAAATATCTATGGGACAAACTAAGAGAGCATACGAGCGAGGTTATCAGAGCATTGACAAATATGTCTGTAACCATTGTGTCAGTGATAAGGATATAAAGCGATTTATTAAAGAAAACGGTGAAGAATCTGAATGTGATTTCTGTGAAAAGAAACGGACAAAAACCGTGCCTTTTGATGAATTCATAGAATTTTTTCTTCAGCATGTTGATTGTGAATATGGCGATCCTCTTGACGAATTTGTTCATTGGGATGATGGTGAAAGTTTCGAGATTAATGGATTATTGGACAAAATATCCGACCTATACGACATAGATTTTACTG
>JAYTJI010000032.1:0-1443 GCA_043731245.1 Methylococcaceae bacterium
AGCACAATGCCAAGTCATACATTCACATCCATGTGACTGGATACTGGCATCCATGCCAGTATGACGGTGCTAGCTGAAGTTCCTTGCTAATCAGGAAATCACTTACACTGCATTTAAATTCTCATCATCATAAAGCCGTGTTTTCTTCCAGCCAACAAACTTGTCGTCAAAAAAATCAATATCGTTATCAATTGAGAATTCATAGCAACTTCTGAATAATTTGGCAGTGCGAAACGCGTGCAATTCATCATCAGCTGTGACTTTTTCTACATTGCCAACTTGAAAGGTTTTATTTCTGGATTTGCAATTACTAACCCAAAAAACGGTATAGCACAGGTAATTTTTATCTTTTCGATGATCATATTTGATCGTTCTGGAGACACCCGTGACACCCGTAGTAGTTTTATTTTTGGGTGGTTTGAGAAAGCGTGTCTTACTGCCTTTTAGAACAACCAGCATTTGATCTCGCCAGGTAATTGCCGCCTGTAGGGATTTATTTTTGTTGCCCCACAGTTTATGAGAAAAATAACGGCTACTTTCTTTGCCGCGTCTTACGATACGCACTTGAAAACCAAACACATCGGGTTCGGTAATATGTTTATTTTTTGCCACAGAATAATCCCCCTCGACAAGAATTATATGGAGATCAATTTAACAACAAAGCTATGTTGCCAAACTTTAAAGCATCTTTGAAAATCCAAAGTTATTATTATGTAATCCCTTAGTCGCAAATTATCGCTAAAGCCGACACAAAAGCAAGTTAAACATAACAACAGTGGACAATTACCCACTAACTCAGTGTAGAATATGCCGATACCACTGCAACAGTGGCTAGTTATAAGTCCATAACCTTTTGCTTTTTCACTATTTTTGGAGATAATCAATGAGCGTATTAGTCGGTAAACAAGCACCTGATTTTACAGTTCCTGCCGTATTGGGCGATGGTCAAATAGTTGATTCATTCAGCTTTTCTGGAGCGACTAGCGGTAAGTATGCGGTCGTATTTTTCTACCCGTTGGATTTTACTTTTGTTTGTCCAAGTGAGTTGATCGCTTTAGATCATCGTATGGATGAATTTAAGAGCCGTGGCGTTGAAGTTATTGCGGTATCTATAGACTCCCATTTCACCCACAACGCCTGGCGCAACACCCCCATCAATAAAGGTGGTATAGGCCCAGTCCGTTACACAATGGCTGCTGATATGGCGCACTCCATTTGTAAAGATTACGATGTTGAGGCCGCTGCACCTGCCGTTGCTTATCGTGGTACTTTCCTGATTGATCGTAGCGGCCTTGTTCGTCATCAAGTCGTTAATGATCTGCCTTTAGGCCGTAATATGGATGAATTGTTACGTATGATTGATGCGTTGCAATTTTTCGAAGAACATGGCGAAGTCTGCCCAGCTGGCTGGAATAAAGGTGATTCAGGCATGAATGCAAGCCC
>JAYTJI010000033.1:0-3069 GCA_043731245.1 Methylococcaceae bacterium
ATGATTTCATGCCTGTGTTTGTCCCCACAGATTGCACTTTGCCATCTAACCACGTCGTGGTTTTATTGGGATCGATAAGCATGTCGCTGTCTTCCCCAATACTATAGCCTTTCCAAGCTATCTTGCCGGTTTTGATGTTGTAGGCCGCCAAGAAACCGCGTACACCATAATCGCTACCGGAAATACCGGTAATGACGTTATCTTTCACCACCAACGGCGCATTGGTATTGGTCATGCCCAATTTAGGATCACCATTTTGTACACTCCAAACCCGTTTACCCGTTTTGGCATCCAAGGCTGTCAGTACTGTATCGTTTTGTTGTAAGAAAACTTTACCGTCCCCATAAGCCAAGCCACGATTAACGCTGTCGCAACACATGACGGGTATCGTAACGTCTGAATTTTGGCTGGGTGTGTATTCCCAAATAATCGCCTGAGTCTTTTGATCTAGCGCATACACCGTATTGGGAAATGGCGTGTGAATGTAGATAATATCTTTTACAATCAAGGGTCCACCTTCGTGTCCGCGCAGTACTCCGGTAGAAAACGTCCACGCTGGTGTCAGCTTGCTGACGTTATCGGTGTTGATTTGCGCCAGTGTACTGTAGCGCGTAGCGGCATAATTGCCACCCCAGGTCGCCCAGTTGGCGGGGTTTTCGGTGAGCCTTTCAACGTCGCTATTAGCATTAGAAAGTGCCGGAATGATGAGTAAAAACGCTATTTTTGCAATCAATAGCCAGTATTTTATAAGCTTATTCATGAAGTTATCCTAATAGTTACAAGCGTTTAAAGTATATTCTCATTATCAAATATTAACGTCCAAGGCATTTCGTTATAGCTTGCATTTCTTCCTCCGTTAGCTTGGCGGCAAATCGCGCCATACCCTCATTGATGTCATTGCTACGCTTGCCATCGTGGAATCGTTTGAGCGTGTCGAGCAAAAATGCCTTATTTTGCCCCACCAAGGCAGGTTGCACTCCCCAGCCTTGACCATTAGCACCATGACAACTTTCACAAGGCGGCAGCAAACGACTATGATCACCTTTTAAAACCTTAGGACATTCACCCGATTCGGTTGAAGCCGTTGGTCTGGGCAAGCTTGATAGCCACGCAGCTAAATTCGCCATATCCGCCTCCACTAATCCCGCAGCCACACTAGCCATTGTTGCGGCATTTTCGTCCATGCCATTCATACGATTATCGCGATAATCCAATAGCATTTTATAAATATATAGTTGGCGTTGTCCGGCTAAGACGGGGAGCTTACGGTCATCGGGGATGCCTTGCTTACCATGACAGCTAGAGCATTTATCGGTATAAAGCTTTTGCCCTGGCTCTGCGTTACCAACGGGCATTACTTTAATGGTGTGCTGCCATTCGTTACTACTCATAGCCTGTACTTTTCCACATCCATCGAGGCAGCTATTACGGTCACCAACCCCATCCTCATCGCATGTTTCAGTGCAGGCTAGGTAAGCCTCCTTAGTTTTAGCGCCGTTATCCTGAGCAGCAATCAGGCTGCCATACATCAGTAAAACCAGCATTAATAAAATTTTCATAACGTGCCTCAATGCCAAATGACGGTGATAAAACCAAACAGGAAGTACTGCGCTATCCAGACAGCCAAGGCAATCAAACTAAACCGCCCCAGTTGTGCAACTCTCGGTGTTGCGGTATATACGCCTCGGCTTAAGCCTGCTTGCCAACATAAGGCAATGGAATAACTGATGACCGGAATACCCAGAAAAATAAAGGTCAAAAAGAACAGTGCCGTACTGTAGCCATCAAAATGTACGGGATAATCGAACAAATTGTAATTGCACGTTTTGCTTAAGGTACTGATACGCAAGCTTTCGCGCGCAATCGCAATCATCAGCATGGCAACCGAGGCGGTAATCATCGCGCCATAACCCAAACGACTTGGCTTTAAAATTACGGGAATAATAGCGAGTACAAAAGTAGCCGTTAATCCTAAAATAGAACCTGCTGATACACTAAAGCTTTTGATATTATCTGGTAAGGAAGACATCCACAGCACATAGAACAACAACGCTAGCAAACCACCGCCGCTCATTAATTTTTTACCCAAATTCTCAACCCAAGCCAAATAAGCGGTATCTTCGGTATTGCGTTGGCTTAAATAGGTTTTATAACCACACAGCCAAGCGCCAACCACCGGTACTGACAAGCCAATAAAGTAAAGATACCGCCATAAGTTGTATTCATGCAGCTTGGAACCGGAAAAGTCGATATGTCCACCCGGCGCATACCATTCTTGCCATAGTTCAGGTCTGAGCATTTGACTCACCAGACTGTGCATAATAAATCCGACCAATAACAACAACGCTAACGAAATGCCTAAGGAAATGCGCGAATGATCTTTGCCGTCAGTTTTTTTGCTGGCAAAGTATCTGTGATACATTAAATAGTAGGCTGTTAGTAGTATAAAGATAAAGGCAATCACCCATCTTGCTGACAAGACATTGGATGTGAACCAGAAAGGATCGTACAGCACTTGAACAAATAATAATGGTGCAACACCTAACACAATTGCTATGCTGACGGCTATTTTCGCTGTTTCTAACATAATATCCGATAGCTTTTGCCAATAAGGATTTTGTCGATAAGCGCCAAATAAGCTCAGCGCAGTGCTGCCAAGCATAATATGTACTGCTAAAATATGTACTGTCCAAGTCACCACCAGCAACACTAAAAAAATAACCGGCGAACTGGGGAGTCCGGCGGGACTACGCAATGCGTCGCAAATAAGTTCAAGATTCATGTTTATTACTCCACATTAAGGATTAAGTTGTTGCCACAAAGGACCTGCGGCAATAAACAGCGCTACGGCATGGACTTCTGCATCACTAAATGGAATGCGTGGCATATTAATCATATTGCCGGTGACGATCGTGCCTTTTATAAAAGCTTCAATCTCGGCGACATTGGTGCTGCCACCAAACATGCTGCTAAAAGGTCTGGGACCTGCATCAGATAAACCATGACAGCTTGAGCAATAGGTCACCACCAGCACTTGACCGGCTTCCACTTCATTGCCAGATGTGACGT
>JAYTJI010000034.1:0-1090 GCA_043731245.1 Methylococcaceae bacterium
TCTGCTAATTGTTTAAAAGCCGAGAATATTTTTTACATTGGTGATTTAATTCAGCGTACTGAAGTTGAATTATTGAAGACTCCCAATCTTGGAAAAAAATCTTTAACAGAAATAAAAGATATACTGGCTTTAAAGGGTTTATCACTAGGAATGCGATTGGAAAATTGGCCACCTGATAACCTAGCAGATCAATCACACGCAATATTATCACATTAACATTAGGTCTTCTTATAATGAGACATCGTAAATCAGGTAGAAAATTTAATATGAATAGCAGCCATCGTAAGGCGCTATTTAGTAACATGGCTAGTTCATTATTCAAACACGAGCTAATTAAAACAACTTTGCCAAAAGCGAAAGAGTTAAGGAGCTTTGCAGAGCCTTTGATAACTTTATCAAAGGAAGATAACGTAGCAAAAAGACGGCTTGCATTTGCTCGGTTGCGTGATCGCGAAGTAGTAACTAAGCTGTTTAACGAACTGGGTCCCCGTTATAAAAATAGAGCGGGTGGCTATTTGCGTATTATGAAGTGTGGGTTTAGATCTGGTGACGACGCCCCTATGGCTTATGTCGAACTGGTTGATAGACCAGAATAAAACTAGAAACTAGATTTAAAGACATAAAAAAAGCCGGTTTTACCGGCTTTTTTATGTCTTTAAAAATATATCGATGAGTATTTTTTACTTATCTAATAGCTCTATTTTATCAGCTTTTCCATTCCATTCATCAGCATCCGGTAGTGGTGATTTCACTTCGGTAATGACTGGCCATTGCTTGGCTAGTTCGGCATTTAAATTGATGAATAGTTCTTGTCCATCAGGTAGTTCATCTTCAGCAAAAATTGCATTAGCCGGGCATTCAGGTTCACATAATGTGCAGTCTATGCATTCATCTGGATCAATGACTAAAAAATTAGGTCCTTCATGAAAACAGTCAACAGGGCATACATCAACACAATCAGTAAATTTACATTTTATACAGTTTTCAGTGACTACAAAAGTCATAATTATTACCAGGAAAAGTTTAAGGGAAGTACTGCGTATTTTGGTGGCTATATTAGCAGAAAGGGATAACTGATAGAATACTAACG
>JAYTJI010000035.1:0-7752 GCA_043731245.1 Methylococcaceae bacterium
CCTGATTGTTGAATGGATACTGTCCATTTTTCTCGAAAAATTTACAAAAAAAGACCATAAGAATTACAGCATAGCCTCCTCGCAAACCGAAAAAGATGAGTCCTCGCTAGGCTATCAAGGCAGTAATGGTAAGGGCAAAAAAGAAACGGATACCCTGGCTAAAAATACCCGCGTTCGCGAGCAAGTGACAGCCTCTACCGTCAGCTTTTGTGATGTCTGTGCAGAAGACCTCACCGGTGTTCCTGTTCGCAAAAGACCCGCAGGTTTCATTTACCAATAACCGGGCCGGGTAGGATTTGAGAATGTCCAAGGTGAAGCAAAAAGTATCCGGCTGTTTCAGAACATAAATTTATGCGCTGGCTTATTGTCGAATATCGAGCTATCTACAAACGATGGCGAATAAAGGATATACCCCGCTTATTGCTGTTCAATTGGCCTTGGCTGGCGAACTGGGATCTATACGGGGCGAGTAGTTACCATTATTGTTTACTATTAAAAACCAACTGTAATTTTAAAAACTGCTTAAGCAAACACCTTTGTATCGCCAGTAGAATTGAAAAAAAACTTTACTAAACGCGTGATCATTTATAATCATTACATTTCGTAGCGATCCTTATCTGCAAATCATCCAAAACGATCAGCATAGAGTGCTGATTTGATTGTTGAATGAGGAGCGGTAGTTAGACGTGTGTGACGTATTAGTAATACGCACGCCTAATTTCCTCTCACACCGGTTCTTTCCCTGAAGGGCGATGATGCAAGTAGTTAAAGATGCTTGATGCTGGATTCTTAGTTTATATTTTTATGGAGTGAATAGATGAAAGGCATTATTTTAGCAGGCGGTAGCGGTACAAGACTTTACCCTATCACCAAAGGCGTTAGTAAACAGCTGACGCCAATTTACGACAAACCAATGATCTATTATCCGCTTTCGGTGTTAATGCTTTCCGGCATCACGGAAGTATTGATTATTTCCACACCCAATGACTTGCCTCGATTTGAGGAGTTGCTGGGCGATGGCTCTGACATTGGCATGACGTTTTCCTATAAGGTTCAACCTTCACCTGATGGGCTTGCTCAGGCATTTATCCTGGGAGCAGAATTCATAGGTGACGATGATGTATGTATGGTGCTGGGTGACAATATATTTTACGGGCATGGTTTAGTTGAAATGCTGGCAAAGTCTGTAGCCAATGTAACACAAGATAAAAAAGCGACGGTGTTTGGTTATCATGTTAAAGATCCTGATCAATATGGCGTTGCCGAGTTTGATGGAAAGGGTAACGTGCTCAGTCTTGAAGAAAAACCGAGCAACCCTAAAAGTAACTATGCGGTAGTGGGTTTGTATTTTTATCCTAACAGTGTTGTTGAAATCGCTAAAAACATTAAACCCTCCAACCGGGGTGAGCTGGAAATTACCACAGTTAATCAAGTCTATCTTGAGCAAGGGAATTTGAAAGTTGAATTGATGGGGCGAGGTTTCGCCTGGCTTGATACCGGCACCCATGAATCATTGCTGGAAGCGTCCAACTTTATTCAGACTATTGAAAACAGGCAGGGGCTAAAAGTGGCTTGTATTGAAGAAATCGCATTCGAGATGGGCTATATTTCCAAAACCCAGTTGATCAAATTGGCACAGCCACTGTTAAAAAATCAATACGGCCAGTATCTCATAAGCAGAGCAAAGGAAGGGGTTGCGGCAAAATGAATTTTATAAAAACAGCCATCCCGGAAGTCATTATCATTGAACCTAAAGTTTTTGGTGATGAACGCGGTTACTTTGTTGAAACGTTTCGTCAGGATAAATTGGAAGATTTTTTAGGTTTTAAAGTAGGCTTTCTTCAGGATAACGAATCGAAGTCCGGCTATGGCGTGTTAAGAGGCCTGCATTATCAGCTTGCGCCTGCCTCACAAACAAAACTGGTGCGCGTTATCAAAGGGAAGGTACTTGATGTTGCCGTAGACATTAGAAAAGGCAGTTCTACTTTTGGAAAACATGTTGCAGTAGAACTGTCAGAACAAAACAAGCGTCAGATGTTTGTTCCACGGGGTTTTGCACATGGTTTTGTGGTGCTGGAAGATGATACCGTTTTCGCTTATAAAGTTGATAATTATTACTCGCAGGAAAATGACAGAGGGCTTGCTTTCGATGACGCGTCTTTAAACATTGACTGGTTCGTAGCCAAAGAACAACTTCAACTTTCACCGAAAGATACGCGGCAGCCCACGCTTGAGCTAGCTGAACTTTTTGATTACGGGGTTGATCTTTATGCATAAATCCATACTGGTTACTGGGGCAAACGGACAGCTAGGTAACGAGCTACGTGAGCTTAGTGCATTACATTCCGATCAGACTTTTACTTTCATTGGTAGAAGTGAACTGGATTTGAGTAATACAGAAAATATTCAGGCCTATTTCGCAGATAAAACGTTTGATGTCATTATTAACTGTGCAGCCTATACCGCTGTAGATAAAGCCGAATCAGAACACGCGTTAGCAAGAGCAATTAACACGACAGCCGTGGAAACACTGGCGCGTATTGCTAAAGAAAAAAATAGTTCATTGATTCATATCTCGACAGACTATGTGTTTGATGGCGAAAACTTCAAACCTTATATTGAGACAGATCCCACAAGTCCACAAGGCATCTACGGGCAGACCAAACTGGATGGCGAACAAGCGATGTTTGCTGTTAATCCTGCCAACTCCATCATCATCCGAACTTCCTGGGTTTATTCAAATTTTGGCAATAACTTCGTCAAGACTATGTTGCGCCTGGGTAAAGAACGTGAAGAATTGGGTGTCATTTATGATCAAGTTGGTACGCCGACTTACGCAAGGGATTTGGCACAGGCAATTATCTCGATTATTCAACATCCGATACTAAACGCCCAAAAATCAACGGAAATCTATCACTTCAGTAATGAAGGCGTTTGCAGCTGGTATGACTTTGCAAAAGCGATATTTGAATTCTCGGCTATTCATTGCCATGTTAAACCCATAGAAACAAAAGATTATCCAACGCCAGCGACACGACCGCATTACAGTCTGCTGAACAAGGCAAAAATCAAAAACACATTTGGCATCACCATCCCCTATTGGCAAGACAGTCTGCACGAATGTCTCGACGTATTAACAAGGAAATAAGCTATGAAATCAATTTTAATCACTGGCTGTGCCGGGTTTATCGGCAGTAACTTCGCGCCCTATTTTTTAGAAAAATATCCTGAGTATCATATCGTCAATCTGGATTTGCTCACCTATGCAGGCAATCTTGCCAATCTCAAAGAGATCGAGGGTAATGAGCGCTATACCTTTGTCCACGGCGACATCTGCGATCGTGGATTACTTGAGAATCTGTTTAACAAGCATGATATACACGGTGTTATCCATTTTGCAGCTGAAAGTCATGTCGATAACTCCATCAAGAATCCGGGCGTTTTTGTGCAGACTAACGTGAACGGAACGTTTACCCTGATTGATGTGGCCTACAAATACTGGATGGAAAAACCGTTTACTTTTAAATCCGGCTATGAAACATGCCGTTTTCACCATATTTCTACTGATGAAGTGTACGGTACCTTGGGTGAAACAGGACTCTTTACCGAAACGACCTCTTACGCTCCTAATTCCCCCTACTCAGCGAGTAAGGCCGGGAGTGATATGATTGTTCGCAGTTATTATCATACCTACGGCATGAACACGGTTATCACCAACTGCTCCAACAATTACGGGCCAAAACAGCATAACGAAAAGCTGATTCCAACTATCATCCGCAAAGCCGTTAATGGCGAAAATATACCAATTTATGGGGATGGCAAAAATATACGTGATTGGCTTTATGTGCTGGATCACTGTAAAGGAATCGATCTGGTTTACCATACAGGTAAAGTTGGCGAAGTTTATAATATTGGTGGATGCAATGAACGCAACAATAATTACATTGCCGATAAAGTATGTGAAATTCTGGATGAACTACACCCAAAAGCGCAGGGCAGTTATAAAGACCAGATCAGTTATGTTGAAGACCGTGCCGGCCATGACAGGCGCTATGCAATTGATGCAACCAGGATAGAGTCAGAGCTGGGCTGGAAGGCCGATGAGAGTTTTGAAAGCGGGATAGTCAAGACCATCAAGTGGTATTTGAATATGGATCATTAAGAAACGTTAATGATTTTGTACTATTCTTAAAACTACATTGTCCCGCTAATAACGTTTTTATCAAACATGAAAAAAATTCTCCTAGTATTTGGTACGCGTCCGGAAGCCATTAAAATGGCGCCGCTGGTAAAAGCATTTCAGGAGCAAAACCAAGACTTTCAAACCAAGGTATGCGTTACTGCACAACATAGGGAAATGCTGGATCAAGTTTTAAGCTTGTTTGAGATTACGCCGGATTTTGACCTTAATATCATGCAGCCTAATCAAGACTTGTATGATATTAGCTGTAATATTCTGCAAGGTATGAAAGACGTTTTTAAAAGCTATCGTCCCGATATTATCTTTGTGCATGGAGATACCACAACCACCTTCGCAGTCAGTCTGGCAGCTTTTTACGAAAAAATAGCTGTCAGCCACATCGAAGCAGGACTGCGTACCGGCAATATTTATTCACCCTGGCCGGAAGAAGCTAATCGCAAATTAACAACACAGCTGACGACTTATCACTTTGCCCCAACTGAGCAAAGCCGGGACAATTTATTAAAAGAAAATGTCGCGGCCGAAAAAATTATAGTCACCGGCAACACCGTTATTGACGCCTTACTGTTAATGCGCAACCGATTGGAAACGGATGCGCCTTTTCGCGATCAAGTGCAACAATCGATAAAAGAGAAGGGCTTTGATCCTGAAGCTGCGGAGTTTATTTTGGTTACCGGACATCGCCGGGAAAATTTTGGTCAGGGATTTATTGATATTTGTACCGCGTTAAAGACCATAGCCGTGGCCAGACCCAACATAAATATCGTTTATCCTGTTCATTTGAATCCTAATGTGCTCAAGCCCGTTAATGAATTATTAGGTGATTTGAACAACATTTATCTGATTGAACCCTTGCAGTATGAAGCGTTTATTTATTTGATGAGTTTATCTAAATTAATCATAACTGACAGTGGTGGCGTACAGGAAGAAGCACCCAGCCTGGGTAAACCGGTTTTAGTGATGCGTGACACCACGGAACGACCTGAAGCAGTCGATGCGGGAACTGTTAAGTTGGTGGGTACAAATGTACAACGCATTGTTAGCGAAACAAGCGAATTACTGGATAACCATCTGGCATACGACAGTATGGCCAAAGCCCATAACCCTTATGGTGATGGTAAAGCGTGTGAACGAATCATCAATTTTATGAAGAAATTATCGTGAAAAAAATAAAAAAGATTTGTGTAATAGGCCTGGGATATATCGGCTTACCGACAGCCGCTTTATTGGCCAATAGAGGCTACGATATTCACGGGGTTGATCTTGATCAACGCGCAGTCGATATAATCAATCGCGGTGAAATTCACATAGTCGAACCGGAGCTGGATACCTTTGTTAAATCAGCTGTCAATTCGGGAAGACTTAAAGCAGATACCAAACCTGCGGAAGCCGATGTTTTTATCATAGCCGTACCGACACCCTTCCACGAAGGTTTTGTGCCTAACGTTGATTATGTCTGTGCTGCAACGCTGTCCATTGTGCCGTATATAAACTCCGGCAATATTGTTATATTGGAATCCACATCGCCAGTGGGTACTACTGATATGGTCGCAGAGTTACTCGGTGACAATGGCATAGATATTTCCGGGATACATATAGCACATTGCCCGGAACGGGTATTGCCTGGAAAAATTATGAAAGAACTGGTGGAAAATGACCGGATTGTTGGCGGAATAACGCAAGCCGCAACCAAAATAACCGCCAATTTTTATCGGGACTTTGTTCAAGGCGAGGTTCTTGAGACCGATGCCAGAACGGCAGAAATGGCGAAATTAACTGAAAACAGTTATCGGGACACCAACATTGCCTTCGCTAATGAACTATCTATCCTGTGTGATAAGTTCGATATTAATGTCTGGGAACTAATCCGTTTAGCGAACAGACATCCGCGCGTTAATATCCTTCAACCCGGTGCGGGTGTTGGTGGGCATTGCATTGCTGTAGATCCTTGGTTTATCGTCCACAAAGGTGGCAAAGATGCTAAATTGATCCGCACGGCAAGAGAAGTTAATACTTACAAAACCGAGTGGACGATTGAAAAAATTAAAAATGCTGCCTTGGAATTTGAAAAGGAAAAAGGCAGAAAAGCCAAAGTAGCGTGTATGGGGCTGGCTTTTAAACCGGACATTGATGACTTAAGGGAATCGCCTGCGTTATCCATCACAAAGCGCCTTGTAAATGAAGGGCTGGATGTGTTGGCGGTTGAGCCCAATATAAAATGCTATGAGGGTTTAAATCTTGTCAATTACCAGGATGCGGTAACAGATGCTGATATTGTTGTCTTTTTGGTAGCACATAAGGAATTTAAAGGGCTTAATGTAGTCAATAAACTGGATTTTTGTGGTGTTGTAGATAATAAATAACGGGATTCTGATTATTACGCGCGACCAATAGCCACAACAGGCAAGAAAAACTTCATACTCAAGAAAACCAAAGTCCACTTCCCAATACACACCAAACACGGCACATTAATGATTTAAATGAGTAGTAAAAAACTAATAGTTATCCTGTGCCTAATAGCAATTGCTGCGTTTTTTTTCTTTAACAAACGCCCCAAGCCTATCGATGTTGAAATAGTTCGCATTGAAAAAGGTGAAGTGAGGTCAACCGTTTCCAACACGCGCGTGGGGACTGTTAAAGCTTGCCGACGTGCGTTTCTTACGCCTGCGGCAGGTGGGCAAGTTGCAAAACTTCATGTCAGGGAAGGGGATAGCGTCAAGCAAAAGCAATTACTGCTGGAAGTATGGAATAAGGATTTGAAAGCGCAGGTAAAATTACAGGCGTTTCAGATTAAGGCCAATCAGGCGACAGCCGAGCAAGTTTGTCAGCTTGCGGCCGTCGCTGAACGGGAAGCCCGGCGCATAACGCTCCTGCAAAAACAGCACATCGTTTCTGAAGAAGCCCTTGATGCGAAAAAAACAGAGGCAAGAGCCAAGCGGGCCTCATGTAACGCATCCCATGAGACTATTGCCGTTAGTGAGGCAAATCTTGATGCGGCTCAGGCCGCAGTTGAACGCACGCTTGTTCTCGCACCTTTTGATGGCAGAGTCGCAGAAATCAATGTTGAACTGGGCGAGTACGTAACCCCGTCGCCTCCCGGTATCCCGACCTTACCCGCCATCGATTTACTGGATGTCAGTTGTTTATATGTATCCGCACCGATTGATGAAGTGGATGCGCCGAAAATAAAAACCGGTATGAGCGCTTGCGTATCACTGGATGCTTTTACCGAAAAACGCTGCTCCGGAACCGTGACCCGCATCGCGCCTTATGTGCTGGAAAAAGAAAAACAGGCACGTACCGTTGAGGTGGAAGTTAAATTAACCGACCCGAATGACATTAAGGATCTACTGCCTGGCTATAGTGCTGATATTGAAATTTTGCTTGCAGCCAAGCAACAAGCACTCAAAGTTCCTGCTGAGGCGGTGCTGGAAAACAACCGGGTATTGCTGATGCAGACTGATGGCTTATTGACAGAACGCACCTTCAAGCCGGGTTTGGCCAACTGGAACACAGTCGAAGTGTTAGAAGGCTTGGCTGTTGGCGATAAA
>JAYTJI010000036.1:0-5294 GCA_043731245.1 Methylococcaceae bacterium
CTTGCATAATGTATCTGAACAATTCTGCCATAACAGCAAACAAACCTGGATATTTTTGTGTTGCCCGCATCCATCTGGCAGTTTATTTCGTATTCACAGTGCGGCTTGAAAAGTTGCACTATTGTTTATTTTAAGGAATCGGAACTATGAAAAACTTATATCGCCAGACTATCTGGCCCCTCGCCCTTGTTTCCAGTGCATTGCTTACACCGGCTTTCTTCCAATCAGCCCATGCCGCCAATCATCGGGAAGCGCCGTTGACGGCGCTTGATACTAAAGCCGACATCACCGACTGGTATGCCTTCGTCAGTTATGACGATCCCAGCAAGATGACGATGATATTGAATGTCGATCCATTACTGGAGCCGAGTAACGGGCCTAATTATTTTCCGTTTGACCCGGAAATCCTCTACGAGATGAAAGTTGATAACGATTTTGATGCCGACGAAGATGTTACGTTGCAATTTCGCTTTAAAACCGAGAATCGTTTACCAGGCGTTTTTACGGGATTTGTTGGTGCTGGTAATGGTATTTTTGCGCCCGCAAATTCTCCAAGTCCGGTTGCACCCGGCACCTTAATTGTACCGCCCGCCATTACTGCATTGGACGGCGCAGGTTCTGCGGGATTGGGGTTGCGGCAAAGTTATACCGTCACTTTAGTTAAAGGGCGCGGCAACAATCGGCAAGTAATCGATTTGACTAACCAGCAAAAGCTTTATGCGGTGCCTTCTAATGTGGGCCTGAGAACCATGCCGAATTACGATGCTCTGGCTGCTCAGGGCATCTACAATCTGGCTGGCGGCATCAAAGTTTTTGCGGGTACAGTGGATGATCCGTTCTACATCGATTTGGGTGCGGCGTTTGACACGTTTAATTTTCGCGCTGACGCTTTTAGCACAGGCGTTCCAGGGGTGTTTTCTGACGGGCAAAACAATGCCGAAAACAAAAACTTTGCCGCTGATGATGTTGCAGGCTTTAATGTTAATACCATTGCCATCGAACTCCCTATCGCGCTATTAACCAAAGATAACCGAATACATGCCGCTGGCGATGCGTTGGCTGTGGTTGGCACTTACGCCACAACTTCCAGACCTCGAACTAAGGCATTTTCTGAAAAACCGGGCGGCAGACCCAAACTCGCCAACAGTTTTGTCCAGATTCAACGCATGGGTAACCCATTGATCAATGAATTGCTGATTGGTACAGGCGATAAAGATAAATTTAGCATGAGCGAACCCAGAAACGATGCTAATTTTGCCAACTATTTGCTCGATCCATTGCTCGCCAGAGTTATCAATGCCGCTTATGCCGGCGCAGTATCCATTCCAGCAGCGCCAAGACTTGATCTGGCACCGTTGGTATTTTATGCCGCACCTATTTGTCCCGGATGTTCATCGGCCCAACAAGGCCCGATTGCTGATTTATTAAGGCTTAATACCGGCATATCGCCAACACCGTCTGAGGCACGCAAACGTATGGGTTTTCTTGCTGGCGATAGTGCAGGCTTTCCCAATGGGCGCAGAGTTTCTGACGATGTGACGGACATTTCAGCGCAAGCCGTCGTTGGGGTATTAAATCCGGCATTTAATAAATTCCCGAATAACCGGGTCGCCGATGGTGTGAACGCCAACGATAAGCCTTATCAGGAAACCTTCCCTTACGTTGCCTTTGCCAACAGTGGCCGCAATAGTCGCCATGTTGACCCTGGCGAGGCTGGCTGCGCTGATGTATTGTCGCCTTTTATAAGTCTGAATTGCCCGGAAAACTAAGCTGAAACTGCTGGGGGATTAATTTCGCCGGCAGTCTTACGCAGACCTGAAAAAGGAGATAAGTTTCGTGAAATACATAGTTATGATTGTGTTGTTGGTTATTTTATCGATCTATAACGCTGTCTTTGCGCAACCGTATTACCCCAAAACTGATAATGAGGTTTTGGAACAATTGCCAGCACGCGGAGAAAGCTGGTTCGAGATCAGATCGTTAAGAAAGATAGTCGAGTCCAATCCCGGCGATTTGCCCAAAGCGCTAAATTTAGTGAGGCGTTACATTGAATTGGGGCGGGCAGAATCTGATCCTCGCTATTATGGCTATGCAGAAGCCTTGCTAACACCCTGGATGCAAACAGCATATCCGAACGCCGAGGTATTAACCTTGCGTGCTACGTTATATCAAAATCGACATGAATTCCCTGCCGCACTAGATAACTTAAGCCAAGCACTCCGCCAACAACCCCGCTTGGCGCAAGCCTGGTTGACCCGTGCGCTGATTCAGGAGGTGCAAGGCAATTATACGGCTGCCTTAAATAGTTGTTTGCCATTACTTAAATTGGCATCGCCGCTGACCGCCAAAGTCTGTATTAATTCTACGCTGAGCCTCTCCGGTCAGATTGATTTAGCCTACCAACAGCTTAACCAGGCCGTACAAAGCGCTCAAGCTGAACCGCCACAGGAAAGACAATGGGCATTAATAGCCCTGGCGGAAATAGCGGAACGCAAAGGTAATATTGCAGTAGCTGAACAACATTATCAACAAGCTTTCCAGTTAGAACAGCGTAATGGCTATCTGTTGGCTACATACACCGACTTCCTGCTGGATCATAAGCGCTATGCCGAAGTCATTAAGCTTTTACAAAATGAAACCCGTGCTGATGGACTTTTGCTGCGGCTGTCAATGGCCGAGCAACAATTGAATTTACCGGTGGCTGAAACCCATAAAGAGACACTCAAAGCCCGTTTTGCCGCCAGCCGGATGCGCGGCGACTCCAGTCATCAAGGTGATGAAGCACGCTTTATACTACACCTGTTGAATAAACCTGAATCCGCGCTGGAATTAGCGCAAAAAAACTGGTCAGTCCAACGCGAACCCCGCGATGCCCGAATTCTTTTGGAAGCGGCATTAGCTTCCGGCAGAGCTACCCACGCGGCTCAAGCTACAGTTGAATTACTGGTTCAATCCCGATTGCAAGATATTCGCTTACAGCCCTTAATTGACCAGTTTAAAAGGCTCAAGTCATGAGCCGCATCACGCTAATGGCTATTCTAGTATTCGCTAGTTTTAACGTAATGGCACACAAGCCTAGCGATAGCTATCTGGCTTTAACAATTGCTAGTAACGCTACTTATGGACAATGGGATATCGCCTTGCGCGACTTGGATTATGCGATCGGTTTAGATACTAATGATGACGGCAACATCACTTGGGCTGAATTGCGCGATCATAAAGAAGCTGTTTACGCTTATGCTTTCAATAAACTCGAAATTTCCGTAAATCAACAAAACTGCCCGCTCAAGCCGACCGATATTTTGGTCGATGAACACAGCGATGGTCATTATGCCGTACTGAATTTTCAAGCGGACTGTTTGGCTGAAGCACAACAACTATCGATAGCCTATCGTTTGTTTTTCGATCTTGATGCCCAACATCGAGGTCTTTTAAAATTAACCCGCAACAAACGCACTGATACTGCCATTTTTAGCCCGGATCGCAAGCAGGTAGATTTTGCGGCGAACTCAGTCCGCAAACCCTGGCGTGAACTGCTTAATTTTGCTTATGAAGGGGTTTGGCATATCTGGATTGGTTTCGATCACATTTTGTTTCTGCTAAGCCTTCTGTTACCTGCCGCACTGATTAGGGAGAATTCCAGTTGGCGTCCTAAACAAAGCCTTTCCAGGACATTTTGGGATGTGTTCGCAGTGGTTACTGCTTTTACATTGGCGCATTCAATCACCCTCAGTCTAGCCGTACTGGGCTATATCTCACTGCCTACACGCTGGGTTGAATCAGCTATTGCCGCTTCGGTCGCCCTCGCAGCACTAAACAATATTTATCCGGTATTTGTGCATCGCCGCACCTGGTTCGCATTCAGCTTCGGACTGATTCACGGTATGGGCATTGCCAGCGTCTTGCTCGATATGGGGCTACCGGATGGGCAACGGATATTGTCTCTGTTGGGCTTCAATATTGGGGTGGAAGCGGGACAATTAGCGATTGTTAGCGTTGCACTGCCTTTAATTGCCTGGTTGAGCCAATACCGTTACTATCCGGCATTGGTCATGAAATTGGGTTCGGCAGGTATCGTAACCATCGCTTTAGTCTGGCTGGCGGAACGTAGCCTGGATTTTCAAATGAATATTTTTTGGTAATGGGTTGAAACAGAAAATTGCCTTATGCCGATGATCCCATCAGGGTAAGGATGATCGGGCATTGCACTGAATCCGCATTATTAGCGCAGCTCTCGACCAAATTGGACAAAGCTGCTTCCATCGTGCGCAAGCCTTCGATGCGTTCACGAATTAGCACAAGCTTTCTAAGGGCAATCTCTTTTGTTTCCTGGCAATGTTGCCCGTCCTCAAGACTCAATAACCCAGAAATTTCATCGAGTGAAAAGCCAAGTTTCTGGCCTTGTTTAATGAATCGTACCCGCTGCACGTCGTGTTCGGTGTAATGTCGTACGCCCTTGATCGGCTTTACGGGTTGCACCAGCAGGGCGCGACGCTGATAAAACCGGATCGTTTCGACAGTCACTCCGGCTTTTTTCGCCAGTACACCTATAGTAAAGCTTTTTTGTGTCATGGGGCTTGTCTCCGTACATAGGTACGGTGCTTATAATATACGAACAGTTAAAAAAGAGGTATCGCCATGAACCCAAAACAAACCATGATTGCGGGCGTTCTTGCCGGAATAGGCGCGAGCTTGTGTTGTGTCGCCCCTTTAGTGTTATTGAGCCTTGGCCTTGGCGGGGCTTGGGTGGCAACCCTGACCGCCTTTGAGCCGGTACGTCCGGTGTTCATAGGCCTGGCATTTCTTTTTATTGGCCTGACGTTCCGCAAGCTCTACCTGACAACCCAGTCATGCGAACCCGGCAAACCCTGCGCCGATGATGAAACCATCCGTAAGCAGCGTATGATTTTCTGGGGCGTGACCATCCTTTTGTTGGGTTTGTTAGTGTTCCCATGGTTCGCCCCACTGTTCTATTGAGGAAAAACCGATGAAAACTAAAATCCTTCTGTACTTTTTGGCGCTTACCTTTTTGTCTGGCTCGGCTTTGGCCGCGTCCCGCACGGTTACGCTCGCTGTCCAAAACATGACCTGCGCCGTCTGTCCGATCACGATCAAGAAAGCCCTTGAACACGTTTCCGGCGTACAACAAGTCTCGGTCAATTACACGGGTAAAACCGCGACGGTGCAGTTCGACGATACGACCACCATGGTAGACAATTTGACCGAGGCGACCAAGAATGCTGGATACCCGTCATCCATCAAGCAGGAGAAAAAATGAGTGCCGTCATTCTCGA
>JAYTJI010000037.1:0-4482 GCA_043731245.1 Methylococcaceae bacterium
TTTTTAATTACACCCGAAAACTAGCTGTAGATTGCTGGCATTGGAGTACCCAACAAATGAAGGTAAATGCTTCTACAAAATTAAATCTGAATGATTACTCGTTCGTTTTTGACGTTATTGCTTATGAGTAAAATTACACGGGTATTTATATTTTGTTCGGGTTGTGCAGTTAACGTTTGTTAAGATGGATGGCAGAAAAGGCATTATGATCCTCTATTGCGGCGGCAGTTCGGCGGATGAGTTCATGGTTGCTTTCCAGATTCATCATGCCTCCAATCGCCAGGGTTACAATCATCGCTTCAAAGGGATAGACAAGGTGGGCGCGATAGCGTTGCATCAGGATTTTACTATCAATGTCTGCAATGCCATTACCCATAAGACATTGGGCATAAATTGCTATAAGCCGGGCTTCGTGAAGTCGTCGAGACTCAGGGTTTAGGGCCGTGGCCAGAAAGTAAGCGATATCGCTGATCCCTTCGCCAAAGCGGATCAGTTGCCAATCGAGCAGTCCAGGTTGAGACTGGCTCCAGAATAGATTGCCGGGGTGACAATCATGATGAACCAGTGTTTTCGCTGCATCGTTAAGAAAACGCATGGCTTGCCGACGATGACGGGCATAATGAATGGCGTGTGTATGGAGTGTTGCGGGTACAAGTTCGCCAGCTTGGCGCAACCCTCGCTTCATCAACGGAACGGCCATGGCTGTGCCCAGAAAGTCTTCCAATTGGCGGATCGGGCCTGCCAACCAGCGATAGGCGGGATCGCGATTATCTATATTCCAAAAACGGGCATGGAACTTAGCTAATTGTTCGACGACTCGGGATGCTTGTAAAAATGTTAAGGTATTGCCAGGACTACCGGCAGTTGCCCCAAGCTCTGTTACATCGGTAAGAACCAGTGTTGCGCCTCCACCAAGCTGGCTCTGCGCCGCCAGAAAATTGGGTACGGTGACCGATACAGACTGGGCGACTTCATTGTAGAAGCGCACTTCTGTATGGAGAAGCCTGGGTAAGGCAGTGATTAACCGTGTCCGCCAAGCCAGCGAGGGTAGTTTTATAAACCACTGTCCAGGAAATTTTTTGGGCTCATTGTGTTCAACTTTGACACGTATACGCGTTGTCGTCCCAATATCGACGGAAACAATGTCTACACTAGCAACGACTATGTCGGGACAATGTTTATTAACCACGCGTTGAGCCCAGTCGATTGTTAAATCCTTGGGGTGGTGAACAAGAATGTTCTGCATTATTTCTGGTCTTAAAAAGTTAGCTGGAAGGTTAGAGCGGTTACAGGGCGGGAAGTTATTGGCTTGAATTCAGTATAGGGAACCTCTAAAAATTGCCTATTAAGCTTCGACAGGCTCAGCATAAACGGTAAGTCACTGATTAACAAAGGCCGCCGTTCGCACTGAGCTTGTCGAAGCGCAATTTTTAGAGGTTCCCTATAAGGTGTGCTGAATAAAAGCAGGGTTTGTCTGCTATCCTCAGCATAGCTAGCTTTTGTTAAAAGCCTTGTTTCACGTTTTATGGATTATAGGCTTCTCTATCAATATAAATATCAATAGGGTTTTCCGGAGCTATCATAGCAACCGGTAAATCCTGACCTGAACGCCAATTTTTAACCGCTTCTTGTTTGTTCGAGCCGGTAATCAGGAAGATAAGTTGTCGCGTATTGCTTAATGCTTTGGCACTGATGGAAACACGTTCAGGCGGTGGTTTGGGTGAGTTATACACCGCATGTGCCAGCTCCTCTTTGTTGTGTTGATGGCCTGGAAACAAACTGGCAGTATGCCCATCTTCCCCCATGCCCAGCAAAACCATGTCAAAGGGCAGGGCATTCGCTACGATTTGTTGATATTTTTTAGCGGCTTGCTCCGGCCCCAGTTCAGCGGGAATCGTAAAAATCTGTGTCTCTGGAATAGCTACTTTTTCCAGAAAAGCCTGCTGTGCCATCAGACTGTTTCTATCGGCATGATCTACTGGCAGACAGCGTTCATCGCCATAATAGATGAACCATTTTGACCAATCAGCATTTGCCTGAACCAATAAGCGATAAACCTTTTCGGGGGTGCTGCCGCCGGCTAAAACCAATTTGAATGTACCGTGTTTTGCAATGGCGTGTTCAGCGGCGTTAAGGATTTGTTGATAGGCGGCCTGCGCAACCTGGTCGGCTGTTTCCAGCGTGTGCCAACGACTGTTTTCTTGCATTTATTTACACTCCGGTGTTAAAGAACTGCGCCAGGATTGGGCGCTTTTTTCAAATAAGCGACTGTCTTCAGGCCCCCAGGAACCGGCAGGGTAAGTAGCAATATAGTCGCGTTCAATCGCCCAGGTTTGCAAGATGGGATCAACAATACGCCACGCATATTCGACTTCATCAAAGCGCAGGAACAGTGATCTGTCACCTTTCAAGACATCCAGTAACAAGTCTTCATAAGCATCGATGGCTTTCTCATCTTCATTACGAAAGCTGGCATCCAGACTGCTGGTTCGGGTACTCATCTCCAGACCGGGTTCTTTGACGGTCATTTCAATACGAATGCATTCTTCCGGCTGTATGCCCAATAATATCCAGTTTTGATTCATACACTGCACATTGGTATCGCGGAAAAATTGTAATGGCGGATGGCGGAAACAAATCGAAATAGTTGATTGTGCTTTAGCCATACGTTTGCCGGTACGCAAATACATCGGCACACCGCGCCAGCGCCAGTTATCGATATACAGTTTCATGGATGCATAGGTTTCGGTCACGCTGTTGGCCGGAATGTTTTCTTCCTGCAAATAGCTATTGACCTTTTCGCCGTTAATATGGCCCTGGGCATACTGACCGCGAAAGGCGTGGCCATGCACGGCTTCTTTGGCAATAGGGCGGATGGATTTTAATACCTTCACTTTTTCATCACGCAAGGATTCCGCTTCCATTGAGGCGGGGGGTTCCATAGTCACTAAAGTCAGTAATTGCAGCAGATGGCTTTGCAGCATGTCGCGCATGGCCCCCGCACCGTTATAATAATCACCTCGACCCTCTATGCCGATCTCTTCGGAATGGGTGATTTGAATGTGGTCGATGTAATTGCGGTTCCATAAGGGTTCCAGCATGACGTTGGCAAAACGGAATACCAGCACATTTTGCACCATGCCTTTACCCAGATAATGATCGATGCGGTAAATTTGCTCTTCGGTTAAATAGTGACTGATGCGTTTTTGTAATGCCTGTGCGCTGTCCAGATCATAGCCGAAAGGCTTTTCAATAATGACCCGTCGCCAGCCGTATTCTTCGTCAAATAAGTGGTTATTGCTTAACATCTCCATGACCGTGCCAAAGTCAGCAGGGCTTATAGACAGATAAAACGCAATGTTTTTAGGGAACTTGTTCTTCTCGTTAAGCAGTGTAGCCAGTTCTGAGTAACATTGTGGCTGTTGTATGTCGCCTTGATGATACTGTAGGCGTTCACTGAAGCGCTGGAAAATGGCTTCATCAAAATCATCCTTGGATTTTGCCAGAACCATATCTTTGACTTCGCTTAGCCATTTTTTTTGATCCCACGGCCTCCGGCCTACGGCGACAATTCGTGTGCCCACGGGCAGCTGCTTAGCAACATCAAGATGATACAAAGCGGGCATTAATTTAATACGGGAGAGATTTCCGGTGGCACCAAAAATAACGTAAGTACAGGGATCTGCGTTCATATCGAGGGACTCAGTCAATGATTTGCCACAAAAGGCACGAAGTTTTATAGCTAATTCTTCGTGCTATTTGTGGTGAACAATAATGGTTTAAGATTTTAAACCGTATAAGTAGAAGAGGCCGTCTTACCGCCATGCCCCGTCCAGTCGGTATGGAAAAACTCGCCTCTGGGTTTATCGGTACGTTCATAAGTGTGGGCGCCAAAATAATCCCGTTGCGCCTGTAATAAATTGGCGGGCAGCCTTTCGGTGCGATAGCCATCGTAATAGGCTAAAGCAGAAGAGAATGCAGGGGTAGGAATGCCCAGTTCTATGCCTAAAACAACGGCTTTGCGCCAGCCTTCGTCGGCCTGTTTCATGGCATTAACAAAGAAATCGGCTAACAGCAGATTTTCCAGCTCAGGATTGCTGTTGTACGCTTGCTTGATGTCATTTAAGAATTGGCTGCGGATAATACAGCCACCGCGCCACATCAAGGCGATTTCGCCATAATTAAGCGATAAGTTATATTCTTTGGATGCTTCGCGCATCAGGCGAAACCCTTGCGCATAAGAAATAATCTTGGCCGCATACAAAGCATCACGAATCGCATTAATCATGGCTTGTTTGTCGCCGGAAAATGCTTGAGTGCGTTTAGGCAAAACCTGCGCTGCTTTAACCCGTTCTGATTTCTGGGCAGATAAACACCGCGCGAACACCGATTCACCGATCAGGGTTAAGGGGATGCCCAAATCCAGCGCATTAATGCCAGTCCATTTACCGGTACCTTTTTGGCCTGCGGTGTCGAGGATTT
>JAYTJI010000038.1:0-5078 GCA_043731245.1 Methylococcaceae bacterium
GAAATAACCAACATCAATCCAGTTCACACCAAAAACGTTGTGTCCGCCGAGTGTGCTGGCACCGTAGGTGACATCAGTACTGTTACGGGTATCAACGTCTGCAAAAAACGGCGCCAAACGAGGCTGGGATGCACCGGTGATGTTACTAGGGGTGAATGTTCCATCAGGGCTGTTGAAGGTTACGTTACCGTTGTTGTTGACGAACAGATTACTGAAGTTATTGCCGAAAAAATTGATGTTAAAACCCAGCGAAACCGGGCCTACAGAACCATCATCGTTACCCGGAAAATTGGTGGTGAATAGTGCGCTGTCATGAACGGCGGCAGCGTATACATTGCTACCAGCACCAATTGCGAGGAATGCAGCGCCGATAATTGCGGTTTTGAGTATTGCTTGTTTCATTTCATGCTCCTTATTTACTTTATTTATAATCGACATCTGTAGCAATCCCCATAGAGAATTGAAAATCAGCCGGGGTGGATATAAAAAGACTTTGGGTCAAAAAACTTGATCATTGCCTTTTAAAATCATTATAGCAAGGAACATACCAAATTAAATTTACACCTATAACTTATTGAATAATAATAATTTATAATAATTCTTATTCAGTCGACATTAACAAAATATAAAAAAGTGTAAAAAAAATTGACTCTTTGTAAAAGCTGTAACCGTGACAAGCTCATCGCCACTGCAAACAACCCGATAAGATAAACATCAATTAAACCGTCTTCTATAATTTACGACTGGGAGGAAGTACAAATATTATGTCCCTACTCCCCTGCCCTGACGTCAAACTCAATCTTCCAGCGGCCGCTGTCTTTTTGCGAAACTGCTTGCAGTTCGAGTGTACCGACTTCTGTTACTGCTGCACACAGATGAACAGGTACAACTTCACCCGGTCTGCGGTCTTCTTCTGATAAGGTAATTTCAATTTCATCCAACTCGGACAACTCTTCATTTGTCCAGTAATCCAGGCGCGTACCGACTTTATCTTCACGGCGGATATTGGACGCAAAGAAGCGAAAGCGTACCGGCTCGCCAATAACCAGACCAAATTCATCGTCCGGTAATTCTTCCCGTGTGCCTTCTTCCATACCAAACGGCGCGATACACAAAGCCTGAATTTCTGGAGCCATGCCCGGTACGGCAGGCATTGAACTTTCTATGCCGACATAATAAGCTGCTGCGGTGCCGCCTTTAATGCGAACGCCTTTGCCTTTGCGGACAAAGCCGTAATAAGCCGCGCCTCTTGCAACCGCCAAGTCAAGATCAGCGCCCGCTAGCAAGCGTGCTTCAGGCGCTTGTTCACCTGTCAGCCATAAATTTAACACTTCCATCAAGCGATCAGCCAGTGCATTGGCTTTTAACACACCGCCATTAAATAAAACGGCTGTGGGATGCAAAAAGGTTGCATGTTCGGGCAAGTTAATATCTTTAAGATCGTCAGTGGCATTTTGCTGTTTCGCCAAAAAAGCTGCTAAATGACGTGTGATGGCCGCATCCTGGGCATAAGGCAAACCGGCGGTTCTTAAACCGGTACGGGTGCGGCTTACCGGCCTGTCACTGACCGCTACTTTAGGCAAAAAGCCTTCAACCAGCACTCGGTTGACTTCTTCACGGGTTAATTCGGTGCGCAGATTACCGGACATTAAAGACGAGCCCCGGTTGGCAACCACCAGGGGAATATTATCAATACCAGAGTTGTTGAATATTTTTTCTTTAGCATCCCGGCAACTATGCGTTAATGCCTGCACCTGCCAGGGTTCTAAACGCTTGCCGTCTTTTTCCAGCTTGGCTTTAACGGTATAGGCCAAGGCCAAATCCATATTGTCGCCACCAAGTAATATATGATCACCGACAGCAACACGCGTGAGTTCGAGATTACCATCTTTTTCAGTGACTGCTATCAGTGATAAGTCAGTGGTACCACCGCCGACATCAATAACCAGGATAATATCGCCGCAGTTAGCTTGTTTACGCCAGTCACCCTGGCTTTTTTCAATCCAGCTGTATAAAGCAGCTTGCGGCTCTTCTAATAGAATGGCTTGTTCAAGACCCACGGCACGCGCGGATTCCACTGTCAATTCACGTGCAGCCGGGTCAAATGATGCTGGCACTGTAATAACCAAATCCTGATCTTCAAGCGGTGCATCAGGATGCAGGTTTTGCCAGGCATCACGGATATGTTGCAGATACGCGGTGGTTGCCTGAAACGGTGAAACGCGCTCGACTTCTTCGGGCGCATCCGCAGGCAGTATGGGTGCTTTACAATCCACTCCCGCATGACATAACCAGCTTTTAGCACTGGATACCAGGCGAATTGGGGTTTTACTACCTAAGTTTCTAGCTATTTCACCGACCAGATAAGCCGGTTTTGCATTCCAGGGTAATGCGGTAGAGCCTTCCGCAAGTTCTGCTTCGTGTGCCTGATACAAAAAAGACGGTAATTGAAAGTTGTCTTCAACCATACCGGGCGATGTCAACTGAGGTATCGCCATAACCTGCTGAAAAAACTCCCCGTCGTCACTGTTGCTGATGTCTGCATAAGACAAAACACAATGGGTCGTGCCTAAATCGATGCCGACTGAATATTTTTTTGCTGCTACAGGGGCATTACCTTGACTGAGTTCCTTTGTATTTGTTTCAGAGGACGATGCTGAACCCGACGTGTTTTCAGCGGCGCTATTGCCAGAGTGTTGATTTTCAAAGGCTGTGTTAAAAATCCCATTATCTGAACTAACAAAACCTGTACTGTCAGAACTATGGCTTGCCGTTGGCACACTGTCGGACGGTTTTTTTATATGATCAAACAAGCTCATAATTCAACCTCTGCGGGTGCAATAACATTGGCGTTATGGCCTTGGGTCAATTTGGGCAATCTGCTGTTAGTTACCTGCCAGCCCTTATGTATCAACGTCCCGGTAAAAGGCGCTGAACCAACGATATTACCGGTCAATCTTACCGTAGAGGCATCAAAATCTTGCTGCAAGGTGATTTTTCCGCCTTCCTGCTCAGTACGCACAGCCGCTAACGTAAAGTGTTCATTAATCGCTTTGTTGCACCCTTCATGAACGACACGCGCGGCAACGCCAATATCCGCATCGCTGTATGATGCAATGTCTTCTTTAATAAAGTCGATAAAGCGTGCTTCTTTTTGCAGCAATCCCAGTAATTGCATTGCCGCATCGGGCGTGGATTCTTTTAATATCACTGGCTCAGGTGCGAGAGCATGAACAATCTTTTCAACTTCGACAATTTTCTCCACGATTTTTATAACGGGTTCAGGAGTCTGTGCTGGTTGTGGAATGATTTGTTCAGCTGGCTTGTGCTTACGGCGGGCCAGACTGATGACCATAACCAGCAGTAATGCAATAAGAATCAAGGCCAATAGCGCAACAGTACCTGCCAGACAGACATGCCACAAATCGAATGTGGTTGGCTTTAGGGATAAATCAATTGCATAAGTCATATTCATTGAGAGGCTCTATTAGTTATTATTGTTGATTGCCCGCTTTACGCGTCGCTTCAGAAAACATCATGCCTTGCAATGCCTCGCGTGTGGTTTGCAGGCGCATTTGTTTTAAATGACGATCGGCTATTACGCCGGGTACTCCAGCATCGGTATAGATTTCACGCATCTTCGCCAACACAGGTTCGCATTGTTTCATAATGGTATCGGTTGCTTTGCGACTATCCTGTAACTGATAAGTGGATTTTTGCATTTCACCGCCGACACACTTTTTGTACTCATATTTAGCAGCCTGAATTTTCTCAATCGTGGCATCAGAAAGTGTCGTATTGTGCCACTCATTTTTTGCGTCATTACAGAAGGCGGTTCCGCTAGACAAAAAGAGGATGAGGAAAAGAATCTTTTTCATGGTATTCCTTGAGGTGATTATGGAGTTTTAGGCTTTCAACTTAAGACAGGGCAGTTTGAGGTTAAGACGTTCATGGTGTACCCTTCGACGGCACTTAGGAGACCCTTGTCGAACCACGAACGGCTTAACCGCCAACCCTTCGACTAGCTCAGGGCGAACGGTTAAGCCTTTTTCGTTGTCCCGCATCAGGTGAGGAGCCAAATTTTAAATCTTGATTTTACGCGAATAGGTTAAAAATAAAAACGTGGAAACTGGATAAATCGCGTATCTACAACCTGATTCATTACCTTGGGTTATTAACGGCTGTTTTGTAACGCTGCAATGCGCTCTTCTAATGGCGGGTGACTCATAAACAATCTGCTCATGCCACCGCCATTTATTCCAAAAGCGGCTAACTGTCCAGGCAGGTCTTGCGCGTCATGTCCACGTTGTAACGCACGCAAGGCACCAATCATTTTTTCGCGTCCGGCTAATTTAGCACCACCCGCATCGGCTTTGAATTCTCTATAACGGGAAAACCACATAACCAGCATTGATGCCAAAAAGCCCAGGGCAACTTGAGCAACCATTTGGGTGATGTAATAACCCATACCACGGCCTCGCTCGTTTTGAAGAATAACGCGATCAACTACATGGCCTATAATAGTGGCAAAAAAGTAAACGAAGGTATTTACCACACCCTGCATTAATGCCATCGTTACCATGTCGCCGTTGGACACATGGGTCATTTCATGGCCGACTACCGCTTCCACTTCATCGGCGCTCATGTTTTGCAGTAAACCGGTACTAACCGCTACCAATGCACTGTTTTTGTTCATGCCGGTAGCAAAGGCGTTGGCTTCAGGGGTTTGAAAAATACCTACTTCAGGCATACCGATTCCGGCAAGTTGTGCCTGTTTAGCAACGATATCAAGCAACCAGCGTTCAGTTTCATTTTGGGCTTGTTCAATAACGTGTACGCCCATTGCCCGTTTCGCAGACCATTTGGACATGGCCAGAGAAATCACTGATCCGGTCATACCAATCACTGCCGACATAACTAGCAAGGCATTAAGGTTAAGGTCTATGCCCTGAGCATCTAAAGTGCCGCTTAAACCTAAGAGATTAAAAATAATACTGACGACAACCATTATTGCAACATTGGTTGCCAGAAAAAGAAAAATTCGCATCATGGTGATAGCCTCAGGTAAGTTGATGTTT
>JAYTJI010000039.1:0-3222 GCA_043731245.1 Methylococcaceae bacterium
TTGCTTGATTTAAGGCTATCCCTTGATTGATAAGGTTAAATAACCTACTTGCAGTTTGGCTAACGGGCTGGTGGTAGTAATCAGCATCATAGGCAGGCCCGGTTAAAGGAACTGATGGTATTGTTGCAGCAAGACTGGCCGCCACGTCAGTTGGCTGGGCACGGCCAGGCTTACTTAAAGGAATGGCTGGCGTTGAACTATCAGGATGATAAGCCGGGTCAGAATATTGATAATCAGCGTTGTCAAACGAAGGCAACCTCTGCCAGGGCATAAGCGTATTGGAAAATTCATCCTGTTTAGTGCTGATGGGGAAATTTTTTTTCCAGACAATATCCTGTGCCGTATGGCCAGGTGCGCCATGTTCTGTAAGCAGGGTTTCGAAAACATTGTAAAGGGCTGCTAAATGCTCTGTCAAAGTAGTCAGAAAAGCTATATAAAGCACTCTTTTTACAACAATATTATCTTCAATGCTGGCGATTTCTTGACGAAAACATTCGCATAGCCGTTCCGGGGAAATCGGATTTTTAATCAGGTAGCGAGGAAAAGAAGTGACATAACTCAGCTTAAGCTCCAATTGATAAAGCTGGTTTTTATATTGGGTATTAACTTTTCTGATTAAAGCGGAAAAATTAAGACTATCCTCAAAAGCTTCTTTTTCAACCAAAGACAGGTTAGTTCCGGCAAGATCAGAACCTTCTTTTGAATCATCTTTAAGACTGGTAAAAGTCAGATTAGCGGTTACAGCTTGGCAATAACTGGCCGTAAGTGTGGCCTTGTTCATTTTAAAGACAGCGATTAAGGTGGTTTGCGCCGTTACATCTTCAAAGTTTTTAGCATTACCGGGTTTTTCCAATTCCTCTTCAGCATCATTGAAAAACTCACTCATTAACAAAGGCAAGTTAGTGTTTAGTGTATTAATGAATGCTTCTTTGAATCTTTCCTGATTGGATGAGGTCAGAAAAAAATTGGGATTTTTGGAGTAACCGGCAATCGAACCCACATTGGTCGCTAGTGTCAACGCCTTAAACATGGGCCCGGAGATATTTTCGAAAACCAGACCAAGCCCGTCATCAGCCACCCGGGCAATTTGTGCATCGATTTGGAAATATTCTTTGGCTGTTTCTATTTGCGCAGAAAAATAAATCTTGGCAGTTTTCCCTTTTTGCAACCCCATGGCTGAAGGATTTTTTAGTTGCAAAAACAGACCTTGTTCACAACAATCAAGAATGACGCACTGGATCGTGGCCTTATCCTCAATAGCTATAACAGCTTCTACGTTCGTTCCTAAACGTTTGTGTCGGCGCTTTTCTGTAGCTTTAATTGGGGTTGCCATAATATCGTTTGATGCCTCCTAACGCCCATGATAAATTATTTCTGTGTATATTGTAGCTTAAGTTTACATTGCTTAACTGATGCTGAATTTATTTCATGCCTGTTCCTAAGGAACATGCACGAAATAACTTCTGAGACCTCATCCTTCGACAAGCTCAGGACGAACGGTATTAGTATTTCAAATGGCAAACTTATTTCATACACGTTCCTAAGCACTTACCGGCTACGTCTGGCTTCTTGCTCTTGAGCCAGAAAAAAATTGAGCCGTTCACTTAAAATTGAAGATAGCTGAAAATTGAGTCCTTTTGATCTTTGTGCCAGCCTTATTTGCAAAATCGCATTCTCTGTATCTCCCGTTGCATAGTAGTATTCCGCCAGATAACGATGTGACTCTGCAAGGCTATTCAAACTACCATAGACTTGTGCTAATAACTCCCAATAAATAGCTAATTTCTGCGTTTCAGGATTTAAAGAAGCTAATACTTTACGGGCCTGCCCGGCCTTCCCGGCTTTTAACAAAGAGCTTATGTATTCAAGCTTAATGGCTGCATTATTGGGAAATTGATTAACCAGCTTTTGATAACGGTCAAGCGCTATCGTGTAATTTCGAGAATCCAGGGCAGTCCGCGCAAGTGCAGCGGCATATTGGGGCTGCTCCGGGTATTGGTGTGTTAATTGTTGAAAAATAGTTTCAGCTTCTTTATATCTTTGTCCATTTAACGCAATCAGACCCATTCCATAACGGGCAACGGTACGCTGCTCGGTTGTCCCTTGCGTTAATCTGGATTGAAAATACTTTTGTACTTCGACCACATCTGTGGCTGTCAAAACCCGAATTTTTGCTTTAGTTAATTGATAGCCCAGCGAATCAGGATATTGTTTATAAGGATAAGTTTCTGCACGTCCGCGAGTGTCCGAAATACGTGAGGCAGTCACCGGATGAGTCCTTAAAAATTCAGGAACCGCCTGCCCGGAATAACGGGACGATTGCTGTAAACGTTCAAAGAATGTTGGCATACTCCGGGGGTCAAAATGAGCGCCGTCCAGGGTTTGAATACCGATACGATCCGCTTCTTCTTCATTTTCGCGGGTAAAATCAATCTGAAACTGTACGCTACCCGCCTGAACAGCCAGGATAGCGGCTTGCCCTAAAGCAGGCGATTGTGTGCCGAGTAAAATAGCCGCCAGGGTCGCTGCAAGGGTAGGAATTGATAAACGACCGGCGGCTTCCGCAGCACGGAATAAATGCCGTTGGGTGATATGGGCAATTTCGTGCCCCATAACGGAGGCTAATTCACTTTCTGCTTCGGTTATTAAAATTAATCCTGAGTTGACGCCAATATAGCCTCCAGGCCCTGCAAATGCGTTGATGTCATTTTCCATGACCACGAAAAAATGAAAAGGGTGACTGGGGGCATCGCTATTGGCCGCCAATTTCTGACCAATTGACTGAATATATTCCTGAATTTCGGGATCTTCATTGATAGTGGTCTGCGAATGCAAATACCTGAAAAATGCTTCACCAATTTCTTTTTCTTCGGCGGGGGTAATCAGTGTGCCGGAGGAATCGCCAATATCAGGCAATTCGATTTTATTAACCTCAACGGCCTGCTGTGGCGCAGGGAAGAGAATAAGGCTTACTGCAAGAGCGATGGCGGAAGGTTTAAACATGGTGTCTCAGGGGTTAAGATGATAGTCACTAAATCAGCACGGGATCAGTCAACCGTAATAGAATATCAGTTGTTGATTATAAAACATCTCAAATAAGTAATCGTTCAAAAATCTTTTAACATTTTTCCTGATTATAAAGATGCTTCAGCAACAACGTCATTCCGGCATGGACTGCCGGAATCCAGGCCACAGGGATGTGTTCATCGCTTGCCATCCGTG
>JAYTJI010000040.1:0-10111 GCA_043731245.1 Methylococcaceae bacterium
TGTTCTACAAAACAAGGGGTCATATGCTTTTATTACAAAAAGCATTACTTTAACCTGATAATGTACTGTTTTTCAAAATTTTTATATGCGTTTGCCCTGATTCAATAATAGTCTCTGAAGACATTGGTTTTATAGCCACGATTGCTAACCAGGGTTGCTCATGCCTGGGTTTGCCTGGGGGGCGATAAAAATAATCGGTCACTGTAAATCCTGCCTCCTCAAAAAATACCTTACTGTCATCAAATTGCAGGTAATGGCCGTATCTTTGTCCCGACCAACCCTCGTCATTACCGCGAGGGTTGGATGAAAATAAAACACCGCCTGGTCTTAATGCTGCGAATAGGACAGCAAGGACGCGTGGCAGTTCCTGGCTGGGTACATGAAACAGGGAAGCATTCGCGAAGATGCCATCGAAAGCGTGCCTGGACAAATCCAGACTGAGAAATTTTTGATGAAGAATCTCACAACCTGTGTACCTGCGGGCCATGCTGCAAAAAACCTCGCTGCCATCCAGGCCAACCGGCCTGTGGCCCAAAGACTGGAAATACTTAACATCTCTTCCGGGGCCGCAGCCAAGGTCTAAAATATCCAGCTTTTTATCCTTAGCAAACGGTGTTAAAAATGCTGCATAGTTTTGCGTCACGTCATGGTCTTTTGTGCCATTCCAAAAAGCTTCGGCATTCTGATTATAATGGCCCAAGGTAATTGTTTCAATTGCTTCAAGTTGTTCAGTTCTTTGCCCCATAACTTACTCAGAATTTTCCATGTTATGGCTTCCTGACATTATCCAGATCGATGAAATCTTTATAAACAAGCGCCGGTTCAGTATTTAAAAACACTTTTTCATCTAATTTACTTAAGCAAATGGCATTCAAAGTGACCTCTTCATACAACCAATAATACCTGTCAGACTCGAAGACGCTGTACCGGCAATTATATTTGCATTGTATCCATTGGTTATCGAGCGAACTAATAAAATGGGGAGCCACACCTGATTTGGCATCTTCATACACAATGACTTTGCCATCTAAATAAATTTGAAAGCGATCAAATTTTATAGTTCCATCCACTGCTTTTGCATATTTTACGCGATTGCCCTGTATATCATCGCCCCGCTGATCGATTACACATTGCCCATCGAAAATATAAAAAGCCGGTGGAAAAATTATTGGATATTTATCCGGAATTGCCGTGCGTTGCAAAACATGGGCTTGTGTTCTCTGGCTTTTATCCCATTGATTGATCACTATTTGTAAAATAAACAGGCTCATATTCTCAGTTATTTTCTTCATGGCATTTCATCAACAGGCGCTGTTAAACTGGTTTTAAATATAACCTGATTGTATATTGAGCTGCTTGATAATCGGAAAAGCATCGATTAAAGCTCTCGTGTTACCGAAGATTAAACTATTATCCGTATTCATCATGACTTTTTTCAAATTAATTCACCTTTACTGGAAGCCCATGATTTTAATTAAAGTACTTAACTGCCAAGGACACCATGAATAAAATACACTATGCAGGTATTTCCAATCCGTCCGGGGCTGTTGCACTGGATAGCCGCAGATTTATCGTTGCTGATGACGAAGATAATCTGTTACGCATCTATGATAGAGACATTACTGCACAACCCTTGCAAGTCATTGCACTCAAAGACGTCTTTAAAAATGCTATTATCGATGGCGAAGATTTGGAAATTGATTTGGAAGGCGCTACCTTGTTAAACGACACTTTTTTTTGGATAGGTTCCCATAGTACCAGTCGTAAAGGAAGTTTCCGCCCGGCCCGGCAGCGTTTACTGGCTATGCAAATTAAACCGGATAACGATGGACAGTATAGCGCTGGTAAAACTGGATCTATTTATACCCGATTGATCGCTGATCTGGAGCAGGATAAACGCTTTGATAAATATCATTTTAGTAAAGCTAAAACCCTTCTACCAAAAGCGATGGGCGGATTAAGCATTGAGGGATTAGCTACTACACCTGAGAACGGTTTATTAATCGGTTTTCGCAATCCTTTAAACGGCGGCATCGAAAAAAATGGCAGGCTTAAGAAAGGGCGGGCTTTATTGGTTCTATTGCTTAACCCTTTCGATGTAATTTCTGGACTAGCCGCCAGGTTTGGCGATCCCATTGAATTAAACTTGGGTGGTTACGGAGTCAGGGATATAGTTTTACGTAAAAAACATAAATATCTTATCGTTGCGGGGCCTTATCATGACAATGAAGTCACCGAAGATCATAAGTATGAAAAAACGAAGCTTTACTCCTGGTCCAGTAAGTCTGGAAAACTTAAAGAGCTAAAAAAAATCGATCTTAAAGATATGAATATTGAATCAGCCTTTTTTTATCCAGAAAATAATGACACTATTCAATTGCTCAGTGATGACGGCAAGTTACTACCCAATATCGGTTTTCGCAGTGTAAGGTTGAAGTTGTAGATTTTTTATAGAAACAGTAGCTTGAAGAAAACAATCGTAATTTCTAATTAGTTGCGGAATTAAAGACCTGCGAAGTTTATAAAACCTCGTAGGTCTCGCATTGTTACCTGCGTCAAATGAGAAGTTACAAAAAATCAACGATGACTCAAGCTACCATCGTTCACATTAATGTTGAAAGCCCGGCCAAAACCAACAATATATCGCCCACTTTCGGGACGTAATGCAAATAAATGGAAATCTGACAGTGCGCTTAACACACTAACAATTTCACCGAATTTTTGCTGTAATTGGCGGTTTGGCTGATAAAAACCAACTGCCATCTAACAATTTCACCGAATTTTTGCTGTAATGCTTGTATCTGGTTAACGTAAACGTCAGTATCTCTGGAAACTTCTTTAACACGACAATTCAACACCGCACGCTCTCGGGCAAATAGATTCTGGGATTTCGATTCCGGCCTTATAAATAGGACTGACGCTTGCGGGTTACTCAGTAAATTGGCTGTATGGCAGGCCATCTCACTGACGTAGATATAAAAGACGCCTGCGTGATCACGCACAAAAGGGGCATAACTGATGTCAGGAACGCCGTTTACTGAAGCAGTTGAGAGCGTGAGTGTTTGCTGTGACGCAAGCAGCTCATGATAACGCTGGCTAAAGTCTTCCAGCTCTTGTTGGCTTATTTCACTCATCGGTAACCACCGTCGTGGGATGACGCACTATTTTTGATGCTGCGTATTTGCAGGATTGTAATCACGAAAATCGATGTCAGGGAAAATGTTATCCATAATCTCCAAAGCCGCCAAATAACGCTCGTTTATCCTATTCTTACGAATACAATCATGTAAATAGTTAAATCTGGCAAGGTGGTCTGTTATGCGTTTGTTCGCATAGTCGATAGTTGTCCCCGCCTTCATTATGAACGGCCAATCAGAGGCTTGCGCCAGTAAAATTGATCTTGCTGCCTGATTTAAAGCCCGTTTTTGCAGTGGATTGACGGTTAAACCCTGGAGATCGGATGCCAACTTTTCCATCTCCGCTTCGGCCTGGTGCAAAAAAGGATAGATCCAGTCGTTGGTTTCATTGATCCAGTAACTGTAATAACCCTGATCACCCCAGGTTGATGCTGAGGGTGTGGCTACTTGGTGTGATGTTTGCAGCTTTAAATAATCACTACAACTGATGGTTTGAACGTTATTGGCAGGTTCGCTTGCCAGGCGCAGCACCCACTCCAGCCAATACGGGCCTTCAAACCACCAGTGACCAAAGAGTTCGGCATCGTAAGGGGCTATGATAATTGGCGGTCTATCCATGCTGGCGCTAAGCGCGTCAATTTGCTGTTGGCGCTTATTAATAAAATCCTGGGCATGTTGCCGGGCTTTGGCTTGTGCTTTTTTGGGATTGTAGCTTTCTTTGGGTAAATCCTGGCCTGTTACGCGATAGTATTTGATGCCGGTATTGATGCGGATTTCACCGTCGAGAATGTAAGGGGCGATATAATCAAAATCAAGATCGAAACCAATATCCTTATAATATTCGCGGTAATCGAAATCACCCGGATAGCCTTCGTGAGAACTCCACACCTGTCTGGATGATTCCGGGTCACGAGCGAAAGCGACCACGCCATTGCCGCAATCTAGCGGCGCGTAAACGCCATTTTTGGGCGGCTCACTTGCATCCATGATGCCGTGGGTATCGAGAAAAAAGTAGTTGATACCGGCTTCGGCCAATAGCGTTTCCAGACCCGGATAATATGCGCATTCAGGCAACCAAAAACCGGTAGGGGCAAACCCTAGGTTGGCTGCAAATGTTTTAACACCTATATTGATCTGATTGCGTACCGCAGTTTCACTAACATTGAGCAATGGCAGAAAACCGTGAGTTGCCGCGCACGTTATCAATTCAAGCGTGCCAGCTGCGTGATGCTTTTTGAAAGCCGTCAATAAATCACAGTTGTACTGAATTTGATAGGTGTCCAGGGTGTTTTTGAAAAAGCGCCGGTACAGCCGCGCCAATTTTTGAAATTCAGGTTGTTTCCGCGTTCTGATGACTTCCTTTTCAGCCAGCTCCAGTAATTTATGCAGATATTTTAAATAACGTGACTGCAATAAATCATCGCGCAACATGACAATAAGCGGCGGTGATAGTGACAGCGTCAACCGATAATCCACACCCTCTTTTTGTAGCCTATCAAGTACGCCGATTAACGGAATGTAGCATTCGGTAATGGCTTCAAATAACCAGTTTTCTTCAAAAAAGCTCTCGTGCTCCGGGTGTCGCACGTAGGGCAGGTGTGCGTGGAGAATAATACTAAGGAATCCATTTTTCATCGTGACTTCTAACTATTGCCCTGACCGGAAGTGCTGCTGTTCGCACAAATGGATATTTCCCTGTTTGCTGCGCTGGGCTCAGGCATAGACTTAAACACTATCTGATTTTCCTTGGCTGGCTTGGGTAGCAATTTTCCAAGTGGAAGATGCGCAATATTGGAAGTAGCAAACGACGCAAGGCTATTATCGGGGTTACGGCTGCCAATGGTTGCGCTGTAAGTTGTTTGATCTGCCCGAATGGGTAAAAAAACTTTTTGTTGAGCCTGGGTGTTATCAATAGCAACGTCGAACCAAGGCTTAGCTGCAAAAATATTCATGTTTTTATTGGGTCCCGAATAAACCCTTAAGGTCAGTTGGTTCTCGGAATTTATTTTGGGCGTGCTAACGGGTTGGCTATCGGCCACATTCCAATAGGCGTAGAGATGATCTGGATCAACGGGTAATAGCACTAGTTCCTGCGTGTTATTTGACGCTTTGGGCGCGAAGTCGATCCTGATTTCTTCACTAATATCAAGCATTTCTTTCGGTGAAAGCGGGTATTGAGCAACGGGTTCCGGCTTCTTGAGGGAAAAATTTGGTGCAAACTCTTGGTTAATTTCTTGACTGATCTCAAACATTTCTTCCGGCGAAAGCTTGATTTGATGGTTATATCTTGAATACGAAAATGTCATAACCAGCCTTAAACCCTTACTATCACTTAATCTAAAGTTCCGTTATACAGGCATGTTAATGAATGCAGTGCTTATTTATGCGCTAAAGCTGATTTTGAATAGCAATCGCGTGTAAGTATACGTGGTAAATTCAGCGCCATCATCCAATTTGTTATAAAAAACGCTAAATTTTATCAATAAAAAGCAAGCCACGCCGACACAGGCAAATCCTATGTTTAATACACAGGCTCGGCAGGTGATATGGAAACCTTCTATAAAGCTGAAATGGACAAACAGTGATCTTAATTCTACTTTGTCAGATTAGTTGCTTATACTGGGGCAAGGATTTTGTGTAAAATTAAGTGTTTCGGCTCATTTGTCATTCAACGACTTGGTTGAGGCGCGATGGGGTACTGTTGGTAATGCCGATTTGCAACATTGATCGCTATTTAATCCGTAACAGCGGACAGCCATACAACACAACTTTCGTTAAAAAATGAGAGTTGCCATGAACTTAAATCCCGCACATAAGAAGAGATAAACGAAGCAGGCTATCTAAAAGATGAGCTTGATTTTTTGCACCACCATTGTAATGACGAATGAGAATTTTAGGGATAGACCCCGGCTCAAGACTGACCGGATACGGAATTATAGAAGACTCGCCGCGCGGCTATAAATATATAGCCAGCGGCAGTATTCGGATTAAAGCTGATTATTTTCCGGATCGGCTCAAACAAATCTTTGACGGGATTTTAGAAATTGTCGATAACTATCAACCTGAACAAATGGCGATAGAGCAAGTCTTTATGCACAAAAATGCGGATTCTGCACTTAAACTGGGTCAGGCTCGCGGCGCGGCAATTTGCGCGGTACAAACCAAGGGCTTGCCTGTGTTTGAATATGCTGCACGGCAAGTCAAGCAAGCCGTAGTGGGGAAGGGCGCTGCCGATAAACTTCAGGTTCAGCACATGGTGAAAATTTTGTTAAATGTTCAAGGGGCGTTATCTTTGGATGCCAGTGATGCGTTGGGCATCAGTATTTGTCATGCACATTATCAGCAAACGGCAATTATGCTAGTCAAACAAGGCGTGGTGAGATGATCGGTTTTTTGCGCGGTAAACTGGTGCATAAAGCGCCACCATTTTTAGTGCTGGATGTTCAGGGCGTCGGTTATGAAGTTGAAGCGCCGATGACGACTTTTTATGATCTGCCAGCTATCAATGAAGAGATAAAATTGCACACCCATCTGGTGGTTCGGGAAGATGCCCATATTTTATTTGGCTTCTCTGCCGAAGCGGAGCGCACACTATTCAGAACGCTGATTAAGGTTAATGGTGTCGGTCCCAAGCTGGCCTTGACCATTTTATCTGGACAGAGCGCGGAAGAATTCCATCGTTGTATTCATGATAACGATACACAGGCGCTTGTGCGCTTGCCGGGTGTCGGCAAAAAGACAGCGGAACGCTTGATTATAGAAATGCGTGATAGATTGCCGGATTTGGGTGATTCAGCCATGACGAGCGCCGACAATACAGGCGCGACCACGCCAGCAGTCGGCAATCCCAAACAGGAAGCCGTTAGCGCCTTATGTTCATTAGGTTACAAACCCCTGGATGCCAGTAAAATGGTGCAAAACATCAGTGCGGAAGGTAAAAGTTGTGAAGATATTATCAGGTTGGCATTACAAGGCGCAGTCAGATGATTGAAAGCGATCGATTGATTACGGCTCGCAGCAATACGGATGAAGAACGGCAAGACCGCGCCATTCGTCCAAAACGCCTGGCCGATTACGTCGGACAGAAAGAATTGCGCGCGCAAATGGAGATTTTTATCCAGGCGGCAACAGCCCGCCAGGAAGCTTTAGATCATGTGTTGATTTTTGGCCCTCCGGGATTGGGTAAAACCACACTGGCCAATATCATCGCAGCGGAAATGTGTGTTAAAATTCGCCAGACTTCAGGGCCTGTACTGGATAAGGCGGGTGATCTTGCCGCATTGCTGACTAATCTTGAAGCCCATGACGTGTTGTTTATTGATGAAATACATCGCTTGAGTCCTGCGGTTGAAGAAATCCTGTATCCGGCCATGGAAGATTATCAACTGGATCTTATGATTGGTGAAGGGCCTGCCGCCCGATCAATCAAACTGGACTTGCCGCCTTTTACGCTGGTTGGCGCAACGACCCGCGCCGGTTTGCTGACGTCCCCTTTGCGTGATCGCTTTGGCATCGTGCAACGATTGGAATTTTACACGGTTGATGAACTGGCCAGTATTGCCATACGTTCGGCTAAAGTTTTAGGCATTACTATGGAGCAGAAGGGCGCTTTCGAGATTGCCCGCCGTTCTCGCGGTACGCCCCGGATTGCCAACAGATTGCTGCGGCGTGTACGCGACTATGCTGAAGTAAAAGGCAATGGCACGATTACTGAGGAAGTATCCATTCAGGCTCTGGACATGTTGAGAGTGGATAATAACGGTTTTGATGCGCTGGATCGCAAGCTGCTGATGACAATGATTGAAAATTTTGATGGTGGCCCGGTAGGTCTTGATACCTTGGCGGCGGCTATCAGTGAAGAGCGCGGCACGATTGAAGATGTCTTGGAGCCGTATTTGTTGCAACAAGGTTTTATTATGCGCACACCGCGTGGTCGGGTTGTTACCCGGAATGCGTATTTGCATTTTGGCTTGCAGCCACCGAAACAAATAGGTGCGTCCGAAGATTTGTTTGATTAATCAGTGTGGGAGCGGCTTTAGCCGCGAAGAGCGCGGCTAAAGCCGCTCCCACGATAGCTACATTTTGTCCAGGTCTGTAGTTACCGCTCCTAACCCGATCTTCGCGCTTTAACCATCATCAAATGAAAATTAAAAAATTTATCTGGCCCATCCGTGTTTATTACGAAGACACCGATGCCGGTGGCGTGGTGTTTTATGCCAACTACCTTAAATTTTTTGAGCGGGCAAGAACGGAAATGCTCAGAGCGGCGGGTTATGAACAAGATGAACTGATTGATAATGAAGGTATTATTTTTGCCGTGCGTTCCGTGCAGGTCGATTACTTGATTCCGGCCCGGTTTAATGAACTACTCCAGGCCAGCGCCGAGGTGACTCTCGCTAAAAAGGTCAGCCTAACTTTTAAACAACTGATTACACGGGGTGATGATGTTTTATGTGAAAGCGTAATTCGCATTGCCTGTTTGGATGCCAAAACCCTGCGTCCTAAAGCGATTCCTGAAAACTTACTAGAGCTGTTAAAGAATGAACACTGATTTATCCATTTTCCATTTAATCAAAGAAGCCAGTTTTGTTGTTCAATTTGTCATGCTGCTGCTGTTGATAGCATCCGTGGCATCGTGGACATTTATTTTTTCTAAACGCAAGGAACTTAACCGGGCGATTGAAATTACTGACGAATTTGAAGAGCAATTTTGGTCAGGCGTCGCATTGACCGATCTTTATAGAAAGCTGGCTGCTAAGGATTTCGAGCCGGAAGGTATCGAGAAAATATTTTTGGCAGGGTATAAGGAATTTTCCCGGATGCGGCAAACCGGTAATGTTGAGCCCGGCGTGCAAGTGGAAAGTGCGCAACGTGTTATGCGCATCGAATTGTCTCGTGAATTGGAACGATTGGATGAACATTTGGCGTTTCTTGCCACGGTCGGCTCCACCAGCCCTTATGTGGGTTTATTTGGTACGGTATGGGGGATTATGAATTCATTTATGTCGCTTGGTAATGTCAAGCAGGCGACACTGGCTCAGGTTGCCCCCGGTATTGCCGAAGCATTGATTGCGACAGCGATTGGTTTATTTGCTGCGATCCCTGCCGTAGTTGCTTATAACCGGTTTTCTACTCGACTGGACAGGCTAACAGGCCGATACGAATTGTTCGTCGAGGAGTTTGTTGTATTGTTGCAAAGACAGGCGCATAGCAAATGAGAGGCAAACACGGACGCAGAAAGCCGATGGCAGAAATCAATGTTGTACCTTACATTGACGTAACCTTGGTATTGCTTATTATTTTTATGATTACCACGCCGATGTTGCAAACCGGTGTAGAGGTTGACCTGCCGCAGGCTGAATCTGCCATGGTAGAGCAGAAAGATGGCGAGCCGCCTATTGTTATTTCGATTAAGGCAAAGGGTGAATATTATATTAATACCGATGGGCAAAATGACGAACTGATTGAACCCGGAGTAATAAATGATCGCGTGGCGCTGGTCTACAAGCAGGGCATGCAAGTTCTGATTAGCGCGGATAAAAGCGTCGATTATGGCACTGTGGTTACGGTCATGGCCGGGCTGAAAAATGCCGGGGTGCCTACTGTGGGGCTTATGACCAAGTCTGAAGAACAATAAATTTAGATGGATAGTCAAAAGAAATTTTCACGGCCGTTTATATGGGCCCTGGCATTACACTTTATACTTTTGGGTTTATTTGCCTTAAGTGCTTTATATAAACCAAAGGAAAAAGAGCCTGAACCTGTCCCGGAAATCATTCATGCGACAATGATCGATACGGCTAGCCTACAGGCAGAAGCAGAAGCTGTAAAAAAAGCTAAAGCAACAAAAAAGCAAGTTACGAAAGAGCAGCCTGAGGCTGTTGAAGCTAAAGAAAAAGCTGAAATCGAAGCACAGCAAGCTGAGCTTGAAAAGACCAAAGCAGAAGCGGCTAAACAAGCGAAAGCTGAATCGG
>JAYTJI010000041.1:0-1565 GCA_043731245.1 Methylococcaceae bacterium
CTGTCCGCACCCTGAATTGCTTCATAGCCAGCACCGCCTTCACTCGATCTGAACGCTTCCAATATATAAATATTAACGTTGACCAATAGCATCTGTAAAACAAAAAAACCAACCGCTCCAATAGCAGTCCACATTAAGACATTACTTAACTTTGCCTTCATAGCTGACTGATAAAACCAGAGTGCTACAAAAATCATCACCATACCACTTATCATAATTTATACCCCTTTTTTGTATTTTTTAATTATATTTTTGTTAGAAAATAGTAAAGAAACGGACACTTCAAGATCATTTTAGAACCCTCTTTTTCAATAACCTTGCATGACTCATATTTTTCTTGTCCCGGCTTTGTCTGCTTTTTAATCTCTCCATTTTCGATCATATATTTGATGGCTATTTTTATCTCTCCGGTTCGTCCAACAGAATCTGTTGCCGTTTGCCTAAGAACGCCATCTTCTTTAAACTCCCATTCAATGGTAACTGGTTTTTGCTCTCCATCCAACTTAGTTGCTTCCGCATATAACTTCCATTTTCCCAGAATTTCAGAGTCATCTTTTAATGCAACCTCAGCATTGGCGGAAAACGCAAAAAAAAGCGCCGCCAACGGTAATATTTTAACGAATTTTTTCATTGTTATTATTGCCCCTATTCTATTAGCTTCAAAAAACAGAATTCAAACTATACCACATCAGTTATCCAGCTTTAACAACAATAGTCAGGAATATTTGCTTTCCTTACAAATTTTAATGTTCCTAGACAATAAGCCTTGACTTTAACGTTGCCTAAAGTATTATTCAACTTCCGCTTGCTATGAAATTAGCAATTTCTCACATAAAAATTATTAGGTAGGAGACACATACATGGGATTTATTTTAGATCTGACTGAAACATTAAAAACACCAGCTGGCATGGTCGGCGCAGTTGTGGTTGTTGGTGCTGTATACTTTCTTTTGAAATGGGTATTCGCAGAACATCCAGACGACGAAAAATAAGCGTAAACAACCGGCTCCGGTTATACCTTAGGCCTCTATCCATTTCTCGTGAATGGATAGAGGCCTTATTTTTATCTGAATATTTCACCACCAAAGTTTACGACTGTATTATAATTTACACATTTTTAACAATGAAATGTATAAGCTTATAATTAGTAAAATATTAGCGCTTCAATCTAAACAAGTCCCTGCAACCGGTATTGGTTTATTCCGGCTTCTTTATGGCTTGGTCACTTTACAGGAAATATTCTTCCTGCTGTATTTCAACCATTTAATTTTCGACCCTATCCCTTATAGTGATGTCGAATTCCCCATGATTCCGTTTTTTTTGTGCCTGTGGGGAATTATTGCCGGGTTTATCATTGCTGGTTATCGCTATCAATTCGCCGTTATCAGTAATTATATTTTCTGGATTGTCTTTGTTAATTTCACAACCATGCAGCGTGATTTTGACGGAGGGTTTGATTCATTCATGATCGGGGCCGGTTTTTTTCTGATTTTTATGCCCGGAGACCGCGCCTTTTCCATAGACAATCTTAGGCATAAACTCAGCACGCCTTTTACGCATTACAA
>JAYTJI010000042.1:0-6541 GCA_043731245.1 Methylococcaceae bacterium
AAAAATAATGCGACATTATGAAATTGTCTTTATAGTCCATCCTGACCAAAGCTCTCAGGTTCCAGCGATGATTGACCGTTATAAGTCAACCATCCAAGCCGCTGCCGGCACCATACATCGCTTGGAAGATTGGGGTCGTAGGCATATGGCTTATCCAATTAAAAAAATTCACAAAGCACATTATGTGCTGATGAATGTTGAGTGTGATCAGGCTACATTGGAAGAGCTGGAAAGTAGCTTCCGTTTTAATGATGCTATTTTGCGGAGCATGACGTTATTGCAGAAAGTGGCTATTACTACACCGTCTATCATTGCCACAGCAACAGCAGAAGAAAATAAAGCAGCTGAATCCAGAGCTAAAGATGCGGCAGCCAGAGAAGCGGTAGTCGTGCCTGCAACAGGTGATTTAGATGAAGAAATTGATCTGGACGATGTTGATTTTGATGCAGATGCTGACGAAATCATCCCTGAGTAACACAATAACTTATTGGATTTAAGGAAATTATTATGGCACGTAACATCAGACGCAAAAAATTCTGCCGATTCAGTGCAGAAGGCGGAACAGAGATCGATTATAAAGATCTGGATTTATTGAGTGATTATATTACTGAAACTGGCAAAATTGTTCCCAGCCGGATCACCGGAACCAGCGCCAAGTATCAAAGACAGTTATGTGTTGCAATTAAACGCGCCCGTTTTATTGCCTTACTGCCGTTCTGCGACGCACACAAATAACAGGCTGGAGGGGCAGTGAATTTTTTAGCGGCATATATAATGCGAGGCAGAATGCAGGCCATGATAGTGGCTTCTTCACTCGCATTATTGTCACTGATAGTGCTCCCGGTGAGTGTTGTAAGTTCAGCTGCTGTTGCTCTCGTTACTTTAAGACGGGGAGCTTTCGAAGGCTTGTATGTACTAGTCTGTTCCAGTGTAGCGGCAGGGTTATTAGGGTTTCTGGCATTAGGTAATTACCAGTTTGCATTGCTTTACGCAATGGTTTTGTGGTTGCCGGTGTGGTTAATTTCAATCGTATTAAGGGAAGGGCAGCATTTATCTCTGGCGGTTGAAATTGCGATATTGTTTGGCATATTTTGCGTTATAGGTTTTTATCTCTATTCGCCAGAGCCTGCGGCAATGTGGAAAGCCGTGCTTTCGAAAATGGTGCCAAAAGACGTACCCGTTGCAGACATTCAACGCACTATTGATATTCTTGCCCATTACATGACAGGAGTGGTTGCAGCCGGTTCAGTGTTTGGCTTGCTATTTGGCTTGTTTTTGGGTCGGTGGTGGCAAGCGAATCTCTATAATCCGGGTGGTTTCAAGCAAGAGTTCCTGTCCTTGGCTACTAAGCCAAGGCTGTCGATAGGGACTATTGCTGTCGTAGCCATTGCCTTGGTAAGCCTTGGCGTGATCTCTGAAATAGCATGGAATGTTAGTATTTTGCTCTTTGTTTTATATACAGTAAACGGAACAGCGGTATTGCATACGGTATTTTCCCGAATGAAACTGGGTCGCTATACGGTGCCGATGCTCTATATAACCTTGTTTTTGATACCCCATGCGATGCTGCTTGTTGCACTGGTTGGATTGAGTGACCCGTGGTTGAACTTACGAAAAATAAAATCGAATTAACACACGCCTGATGGCGTATAAATAGCCGGTTAAAAACCGAAAGGTGAGGATTAAAAGATGGAAGTTATTCTTCTTGAAAAGATAGCAAACTTGGGTAACCTGGGTGACAAAGTTACCATTAAATCAGGTTACGGCAGAAACTATCTTGTTCCACAAGGTAAAGCTGTTGCTGCAACAGCCAAGAAAATTGCTGAGTTTGAAGAGCGTCGTGCTGAACTTGAAAAAGCCGCAGCCGAAAAACTAAGTGCTGCTCAAAAGCTTGGTAATGAACTGGGCAAACTTCAAGTCGTCATTGCCCACAAAGCGGGTGATGAAGGCAGATTGTTTGGTTCAATAGGCACACATAATATTGCTGAAGCGATTACTGCGGCGGGTATTGTTATTGAAAAACATCAAATTCGTTTGCCGCATGGGGCGATTCGTCATATTGGCGAATATCCCATCGACATCAATTTACACTCTGATGTTATCGTGACGCTGTCAATAAAAGTTGCTGCTGAAGCATAAATAATAAAGGCGCAAGCTGAAAGCGGTAGCTTTTTAGTCTTGCGCCTTTTGACTATGCGCGTTTTTTATTCCTGCCTTCTTTACCTCTTAATTCCCTTTATACTCTTGCGCCTGCTCTGGCGTGGTATAAAAGCCCCCGCTTACCGCTGGCGATGGCACGAACGTTTCGCCCTATACAAGCAAAAATTTCCTCAAGGCGTTATCTGGTTTCATGCGGTCTCCGTAGGCGAAGCTGAAGCTTTATTTCCCCTTGTCCGGCAAATACAAAAGCATCATCCAACTGCCAAGCTATTAATCACTACGACCACACCTACCGGCTCTGCCCGCGTTAAAGCGGTGATGCAGGAAACCGTTACGCATGTTTATCTGCCTTATGATGTCCCCGACGCGGTAAACCGGTTTATGCACTGTTTTAAGCCGAAGCTGGCGGTTATTATGGAAACCGAAATCTGGCCTAATCTTTTCATATATTGCGGGAAAAATCACATTCCCTTATACATTATCAATGCCCGGCTATCGGAAAAATCATCGCGCGGTTATCAAAAAATCCCCGCACTGGTTCAGCCCGCTTTAGCTGGAGTTATGCTCATTGCGACTCAAACACAAGAGGATGCAAACCGCTTTATCGCTATAGGCGCTGATAGTGAAAAAGTCAAAACCTTAGGCAACATAAAGTTTGATGTTGAAATTCCACAGTCAATAATTACACAGGGCTTACAGATAAAAGCCGAATTATTTGGTGGTCGATTTGTATGGTTGATTGCCAGCACCCATAAAGATGAAGAAGCTATATTTCTGGACATCTATAAAGAAATCAAACAAAAAATCCCCGAATTATTGCTGGTTATAGTGCCAAGACATCCAGAGCGCTTTGCCGATGTTAAAAAATTGTGTGAACAGCTTCAGCTGAGTGTAGTCATGCGCACAGCAGGCTCTAATGTATCTACAGAAACCGATGTTTATCTGGTAGATACAATGGGTGAATTAAAAATGCTCTATGCGGCTTCGGATGTTGCTTTTGTCGGTGGCAGCATGGTGCCCAGAGGTGGGCATAATATTCTGGAGGCCGCAGCAGTCGGTGTTCCAGTGATATTTGGCCCTTACATGCACAACTTTAAGGAAATAGCGCGTGGTGTGCTAGGCCAGGATGCAGCCATACAATGTCAAAATAAAGCAGAACTAGTTACTGCTATTTTGGCACTGTATGAACAACCAGCCTACAGAGAAGCATTAGCTGAAAAAGGTAAGGCATTCGTTCAGCAAAACCAGGGCGCAATTGCTAGAATCTGTGAAATTCTTGATAGGGTCATTTGATTTTAATTTTGCAGGTGAGATTTAATTGCGTTTGTCCGGCAGATTTTCATTGTGTCCGACAACTCTTCGGAATGTTGGGCAACAAAAAGACGTTGTTTGACTATGGTGAGTTCGTATCATAAGAAATAATTGGAGCCAGAGTAAAATTACTCATCACTCTTCATATTTAACTCTCACCCTAATTATTCTTTAATGCAGGTGTTGCCCAGCTTAGCGCAACTTATGGGAATCTCTAAAAATTGCTTATTCATGCTTCGACAGGCTCAGAAATAACAGGTAAGTGACTGATTTAAAAAGCTAACCGTTCGCGCTGAGCTGTGAGCTTGTCGAACAGTCGAAGTGCAATTTTTAGAGGTTCCCTTATGCGTTATGGTGATGTGCGCAAAACCTCGCTAGGCCAAGTCGGCATTGTAGTCGAAGGCTTAATGACACGCATCTGCATTGGTCTACCCGCCGCCTGTAGTTCACTCAATGAAGAAGCCGCTGAAAAAATGTTTACGCTGATTCAAGCCGTGCAGGATGTGGTGAGTTTATTGGCTAACGAAAATTTTAATGCCTTATGGCATGGCGTATTAACTAGCCCTTCCAATCAACTGGGACTACACGGTTTACTTGCTGGGCGTTGTTGCCGTTTGTTATTACAAGCCGACCACATAGACGCTGAACCCGTGCAAAGTGCCGCGTGGACAGATGGTTTTCTACGCGGTAGCGGACAATTGTTAATTTACGATGAAGTGTTGTGGGGCATTATTGATGCGTGGGCATACCAATTACCCGCTGAGGCGTTTCAACAAATTTTGCCGATGTTACGGCGTACATTCAGCACCTTTGATGCACCGATACGGCGGCAAATGGGTGAACGGTTACAGCATAAGCTAGCGGTATTAGCAAAAACTACTGTGATAAGTGAACATAATACTGAGACGGCTAAGGCGGTGTTGCAGTTGTTGGTGAAAATTTTGGGTTTGGAAGCTTAACTGTTTAGTGGTAACTTTTGACAAGCCACTATAAAACTAAAAGGAAACGTAATATGTATGCTCAAAAGTTAATCGTAACAACAGATAATTTCGGTAATCTTAAAGCAATGCCAAAATTACCCGCAAATAAACAGATTGAAGCTATTTTCTTAGTATTAGAAGACGATGAAATATCACATTCCAAACGCCAACCCCATCCTGATATAGTCGGGCGTGTACAAATAGTCGGCGACATTATTGATACGGTTGCACAAGCTGAATGGAACTTGCCTGAATGATTATTTTGGATACTCACGTTTGGCTATGGTGGGTTAATCAGGATATTGAGCTTTTAAAACCATTATGGATGGAAACGATAGAACAAGCAGATAAAGTAGGCGTATCTGCTATTAGTTTGTTTGAAGTCGCTTGGCTAGTACAGCATGATAGGATTAAATTACCCTGTGAGCAAAATGAATGGTTTGGCAAAGCATTAACGGGTTCTGAAATTTTGCTAATTCCGCTAACGCCTCTTGTGCCAGCCTAGCGGTTTCTTTACCAGAACATCACAGCGACCCACAGGACAGAATTATTATTGCAACCACTTTAGCCTGTGATGCGAAAATTTTATCTATCGATAAAAAATTTCCGCTTTATGTCGAACTCAAAGATAGACTGATTAGATAATACTGTTTTAACACATGAAAAACGTCAATTGTATAACCGCTTAAAGTAACCCGACATATCACATTGTGTCGGGTTACGGCAAGCCTAACCCGACCTACGCAACTACCAGTGTGAAGTGCAGGGCAGATGATTTGTTTCAGCTGGAGTTTGCCGATGCCAATTTATTAGTGCTATTGGAGCAGATAGGCCATATCCCGTTGCCGCCTTATATTACCCGTGCCGATGATGAATCTGATTTGACCCGTTATCAAACCGTATTTGCCAAAGAGGCGGGTGCAGTGGCTGCACCGACGGCGGGTCTGCATTTTGATGTGGCGATGATGGATAAAATTAAAGCCAAAGGCGTACATACAGCGTTTGTGACCCTGCATGTTGGCAGCGGTACGTTTCAGCCCGTTCGAGTGGAAGATTTATCCGAACATCTGATGCACAAGGAATATTTTGCCGTGTCAGAGGCAACTGTTGATGCTGTAAGGCAGGCCAGAGAGAGAGGAGGGCGGGTTATTGCCATTGGTACGACGGCGGTCAGGGCACTGGAGTCGGCGTCTAAAAGCGGCCGGCTAGCCCCCGGTTTTGGTGATACCGATTTGTTTATCACCCCCGGCTATCAATTCAAGTCAGTCGATGCCATGCTGACTAATTTCCATCTGCCCGAGTCGACCTTGTTGATGCTGGTATCAGCGTTTGCCGGTTACGATGCCATTATGAACGCCTATCAACACGCTATCGGCCAATCTTACCGGTTTTTCAGTTATGGCGATGCGATGTTTTTGAGTCGCTGACTGTTTTGCGAACCTGGAAGGCTATGCGGGCCAACTATTAAGAGCCTTGCGCGAGTTTAGGTGTGATAACGTGTCTTGCGAATCAGGAAATATTACGGAAGTTTGAAGGCATTAGTGCCATTGACTATATTTACACCAATAACTCGAAATCTCCCTGACTATGTTCATTTGTTATTACGTATACTGGCGGCTCAAGACGGGATAAGCTCAGAAACGGAAGTACGGAATATACTTACCAACATTTGTATAAACAACAAACAGTCACTGCTTAAGTAAAGATATAAAGGCTGTTGAAGCAAATTAACCATGCAACGATACAAAATTACGCTAGTATTGGATATATATTAAGGATTTATGGAATAAATGAATGAGCAAATATGATTGGTTAGAAAAAAGAACTCTCAGATCAGTCGATCAATTGAGGCTATGGTCAGACAATCCAAGACTTGACCCAGAAGAAAACCATATTAATTTAGCGGATTACGTATCAGATCTTATTGCTGAAACTGGAGAAAAAGATTCTTTTATCAAATTGATTAGTTCGATTGCCTCCGATGGCTATATACCTGGTGATCCTGTAGTTGTATGGAAAAATACAACAAATGAGCCACTTGCAAAATTACCGACCGGAAAGCGCGGTAAGTTACACATGACTTTCAGATA
>JAYTJI010000043.1:0-15391 GCA_043731245.1 Methylococcaceae bacterium
TGACCGCGAAAGGCGTGGCCATGCACGGCTTCTTTGGCAATAGGGCGGATGGATTTTAATACCTTCACTTTTTCATCACGCAAGGATTCCGCTTCCATGGAAGCAGGAGGTTCCATGGTCACTAAGGTCAGCAATTGCAGCAGATGGCTTTGCAACATATCGCGCATGGCCCCCGCACCATTATAGTAATCACCCCGACTGTCTATGCCAAGCTCTTCGGAATGGGTGATTTGAATGTGGTCTATGTAATTGCGGTTCCATAACGGTTCCAGCATGACGTTGGCAAACCGGAATACCAGCACATTTTGCACCATGCCTTTGCCCAGATAATGGTCAATACGGTAAATTTGCTCTTCTGTTAGATAGTGACTGATACGTTTTTGCAGCGCTTGGGCGCTATCCAGATCATAGCCGAAAGGTTTTTCAATAATGACCCGTCGCCAGCCGGAATCTTCGTCAAATAAGTGGTTATTGCTTAACTTCTCCATGACCGTGCCAAAGTCGGCAGGGCTTATAGACAAATAAAATGCGATGTTTTTAGGGAACAGATTTTTCTCGTTAAGCAGTGTAGCCAGTTCTGAGTAACATTGTGGCTGTTGTATATCGCCTTGATGATACTGGAGGCGCTCACTGAAGCGCTGGAAAATGGCTTCATCAAAATCGTCCCTGGATTTTGCCAGAACCATATCTTTGACTTCGCTCAGCCATTTCTTCTGATCCCACGGTCTGCGGCCTATGGCTAAAATGCGTGTGCCTACGGGCAGTTGCTTAGCCACATCAAGATGATACAGGGCGGGCATTAATTTAATACGGGAGAGATTTCCGGTGGCACCAAAAATAACGTAAGTACAGGCGTCGGCGTTCATATCGAGGGACTCAGTCAATGATTCGCCACAAAAGTCACGAAGTTTTGTAGCTAATTCTTCGTGCTATTCGTGGTGAACAATAATGGTTTAAGATTTTTAAACCGTATAAGTAGAAGAGGCCGTCTTGCCGCCATGCCCCGTCCAGTCGGTATGGAAAAACTCACCTCTGGGCTTATCGGTGCGTTCATAAGTATGGGCGCCAAAGTAATCCCGTTGCGCCTGCAATAAATTGGCAGGCAGTCTTTCGGTGCGATAACCATCGTAATACGCTAAAGCGGAAGAGAATGCAGGGGTGGGAATACCCAGCTCTATGCCCAAAATGACGGCTTTGCGCCAGCCTTCATCGGCCTGTTTCATGGCATTAACAAAGAAATCGGCTAACAACAGGTTTTCCAGTTCAGGATTGCTGTTGTACGCTTGTTTGATGTCATTTAAGAATTGGCTGCGGATAATACAGCCCCCGCGCCACATCAAGGCGATTTCGCCATAATTAAGCGACAGGTTATACTCCTTGGATGCTTCGCGCATTAATCGAAAGCCTTGCGCATAAGAAATAATCTTGGCGGCGTACAAGGCATCACGAATCGCATTAATCATGGCTTGTTTGTCGCCGGAAAATGCTTGAGCGCGTTTAGGCAAAACCTGCGCTGCTTTAACCCGTTCTGATTTCTGGGCAGACAAGCACCGTGCAAACACCGATTCGCCAATCAGGGTTAATGGGATGCCTAAATCCAGCGCATTAATGCCAGTCCATTTACCGGTACCTTTTTGGCCTGCGGTGTCGAGGATTTTATCCACCAACGGCTGACCATCTTCATCTTTATACGCCAAAATATTGGCCGTGATTTCAATCAAATAAGAACTAAGTACGCCCTGATTCCACTCGGAAAATATTGTGTGCATTTCATCAGCGCTCAAGCCCAGGCCTTCGGACAGCAATTGATACGCTTCGCAGATTAGCTGCATGTCGCCGTATTCAATACCGTTATGTACCATTTTGACATAATGTCCTGCGCCATTATCACCGACCCATTCGCAGCAGGGATCGCCGTTGACCTGAGCGCTAATTGCCTGAAAAATAGGTTTAACCGTAGGCCACGCTGCTTTGTTGCCGCCGGGCATAATGGAAGGCCCATTTCTTGCGCCTTCTTCACCGCCGGAAACACCCGTGCCGATGTAGTTGATGTTTTGTCCTGCCAGTGTTGCCGTGCGGCGATTGGTGTCAGTAAACAGTGAATTGCCGCCATCAACAATAATATCGCCAGCTGATAATAACGGTACTAACTTGTCGATATATTGATCGACAACGTCACCCGCTTTAACCATCAACATGACTATGCGTGGCACTTCCAGGCTAGCAACCAGTTCTTCAAGAGAGTGTGTGCCGACAACTTGTGTGCCTTTGGCTGGCCCGTCTAAAAACTCATCAACTGTGCTGGTGGTGCGGTTATAGACAGCCACTTTAAAGCCGTGGTCATTCATATTAAGAACCAGATTTTGTCCCATTACTGCCAGACCGATTAAACCGATGTTTGCTTTCATGTTTGCCTTCTCCAGGATTACTGTGGGTGAAATCTTAGCATATTTTGCAGATAGATCGTGTATAGGTTTAAGCCAAAAACTAAGCTTTTTCCGCTTAACTGATTCCCCTTTAGTAGGCTTTGGTTCTTGAGGACAATTAATCAACCAACAAAAGCAGTGCAGTTGGATTAGAGTGCCAATTCATATTTGCGCAATACCTAGCTGAATTTTAGTATTTAGCTGAAGTTCAGAAAGTTATGCTACGCTAAACTGACTATTCAAAAAAGGCACTCTAATGGACGCACTCGATCAAATATCAGCAACTCTGGCGTTAACAATGGGTTTGGCGTGGGCTAGCGGCATAAATCTGTATGCAACGCTGCTAACGCTGGGCTTTCTTGCCAATACAGGTAATATCGTCTTACCGCCGAATTTACAAATTGTTGCAGATCCGATGGTTATGGTCGCAGCCGGGCTCATGTATTTTATCGAATTTTTTGCGGATAAAGTACCGGGCGTCGATACCGGCTGGGATACCATTCACACGTTTATTCGCATTCCAGCCGGTGCTATGCTTGCGGCTGGGGCGATAGGCGACTTAAATCCCGCCGTTGAAATGGCTGCTGCTATTATGGGTGCCAGTCTGGCGGCTGGCACACATGCAACCAAAGCCGGTACACGGGTGCTTATTAATACCTCACCAGAACCTTTTAGCAACTGGTTTGCATCGGTAGGGGAAGATGTTGCCGTGGTAGCTGGCGTTTGGGCTTGCATCAATCATCCGGTATTGTTTTTAATTGCGATGGTGTTTTTTATTGCACTGATGATTTGGTTGTTGCCCCGAATATGGTTAGGTGTGAAAAAAGTCTTTCGTTGGCTTATTAACTTGTTCAATGGAGACAACCCACCTCCCAGCTTAAATACACCGCAATAAATTTACAATTGTTATTGACTCAGACTACGTAATCGAGTCTAATGGCGCTCTTTTGTAGTTCCCGCCCAGGTAGCTCAGTCGGTAGAGCAGAGGACTGAAAATCCTCGTGTCGACGGTTCGATTCCGCCCCTGGGCACCATGAATTCCAAAGGCTCCGATTTTTCGGGGCCTTTTTCATTTCTACCGTATGATTTGTCCAAACGGTATCCGGTTTTATATAATCGATTCAAGCTTTCCTGCATCTCCCTCTTTGTTCACAGGTTTCCTATGGATTATCCGGCTGAAAAAAATAGTTTTCTTGTTGAGCATGTTCTTGATATTAGAAATAGTTATCGAAAATTGCTCTTAAAAGAATTAATTCCAGATATTCAATCCGATGTGCAGTTTGCCAGACACCTGTTCTATGCGCCTTTTGCGGTTGTTTCCCATGATACGGCGGGCGATCCGGTTTTTAATTATGCGAACCTTAAAGCACTGGAATTGTTTGAGTTAAGTTGGAAGGATTTTACGCGCCTGCCTTCCCGGTTGTCGGCAGAACCGGTTAATCAGGCCGAACGTGAGCGGTTGCTGGCTGAAGTGACAGAAAAAGGTTATATCGATCACTATCAAGGCATTCGTGTGTCTGATACCGGCAAACGATTTCTAATAAAAAATGCCGTAGTCTGGAATCTCATAGATAAAAATGAGTGCTATAAAGGCCAAGCCGCCTGGTTTGATCAATGGACGTTTTTATAGGGGCGCGGGTGTCGTTGTTTTCCAGGTAGCCGCAAGGTCTGGTTACGGCTAGTGCAACCCAATTTAAATTGCTTATGCAAGCAGTATTAAAACCAGCGTTTTCAGGGTGGACTTGCCCAATTGAATTCCCAAACAAGCCCGAATCATCAAAAGAGGAACTTATATGCAAGCATTAAAGAAACGATTAAAACAAAATTTGACTTTGACTTTTTTCAGCATTTTGCTTTCTGCTAATTCTGCAATGGCAGCAACAGACCTAACAGCCCAAGAAAATTATGCCCGGGCACTTGCAAAGAATCATCAGCAAGAAACAGAGCACGCGGCCCACATAAATCCTATAGATAAAAGCCAGGACTTTCATGGTGTTTTTTACGGTTTTATTCCTTGCAATGGTTGTAATGGAATTAAAACAACGCTGTCTTTAAAACAAAATAACAATTATCTGCTGGTAACCCAGCCTGCAAAAGAATCCTCAAAAGAGTTTTATGAAAAAGGAAAATACAGTTGGGATGATGAGAATCATACCGTTGTTTTAACGCCGCGTAAGGAATCAAACACACGGCACTACTCTATTAAAGATGAAGGGACGCTCATTCAGCTTAATACTGATGGAACGCCTATGTCTGAAGAGCTGAAAGATAGCTATACTTTACGCAGAAGCGATACGGTAAAGTCACGGGAAGTACATATTCATTAGTACTCAGTCGTTCTTTTAATAACTGGTAAAGTTTTTTTGGCGCTATGTGAAGCGTAGGAAAATCGATTGGGGTTAAGGCGGCTTAGCCCAGTACGCACTTTTTGTGCCTACCCCATCTGACTATTCAGCTTGGTTTTTAGAAATTAAGATTAAGATTTGTCATCCATATATTGTTGTCTTGATCAGGCGATGGCGGATTTCTAAATACATGTTGGTATAAATAACCTGTTTCCACTTGAACTTCAGGAGTAAACCGATAACCGACCCCTAGATATAGCCGGTTTTGTTGTACCCCTGCTTGCAATTGGGCATTATTGGAATTGTTGTTAATGTTTACGAATATTTCTTCAGAAGCAATGATAGACCAAGGTGATCCGCCAGGAATCAACTGTTCTACCCTAAGACGTGTACGCCACCGAATGCTGGGATCAGAATTCCGAGGTAAAAAACGCTCTTCCAGCCGATTGCGAAATTCCCAGATAAATTGCTTGTCATTGGCGGTATCTTTCCAGGAAAATCCTTGAAATGCACGGTTTTCAATCCGGTAGGTGTCCGAATCGGGTGTAATCGAATCAGCCTGCATTAAATAGCCAACCCATAGTGTAGCCTGTTTATTAATGGCCCAGCCAATTGCGGGTCTGACTATTATAGAGGTAAGATTCGACGTGTCATTGTCAATGCGTGGTTGAAGTTCTAAAAAACCACGTAACTGTGATGTCAATTTTACATTAATATTTATTGGAACCCATGTCTGAAAATCAGAAGTGGCATGTGCATTGGTATTGGCTATTAAAACCATTACCATAATGAAAGACCTAATCCAATTGGGCTGAAGCTTTAATGTCATAATTTATTATCCATTAGTATGAGGTGCATTTTTTAGAATGCCGTCAAAAGTTAAGTGAAAGGAATAACTATTTCGTAATAGTTATTCATTGGTCATAATTTGAATGCTTTACTTACAAAAAACATCAAAACGAAGCCTATCATGCTGATTTCCACATTGGTATTTTCAAGCGTTGGGCTTTTGTTGGGTGGCTTGTCTGGAAATCGTGCTTTATTTGCCATGACGGTTTGCTCGCGCGAAACCGCCTTACAATAATAGGGAGCAGAATAAAATTACTTTTCACTTTTTGGTCTTCCTCTTTTTCAAGCATAAAAACGGGGTTAAGGCCGTAAGACGTATCAAATGTAGGGTGGATTAGCCGCGCAAACACACGGACTGTCGGCCTTGTTTGTCCTCTGGGCGCGGCGTAATCCGCCAACTGCGGCGTTCACCGAAATGGCGGATTACGACGCGCGGAAAATCTTTACCTGTCTGAAGCTTGCAAGAATTGCGCGTCTAATCCGCCCTACCGCTCTGGTATCCATGTTCGTTGTTAAAAGGCCGTAAGTCGTAATAACGTAGGTCTTGCTTTTTCAATAGCGGTTGTTCTGAGGGTACACCCCGATCAAGTAGCGCAAACATTACGCGAAACACTCATAAACCGGCATATCAATTTAACCAAAAATTAGGCCATATTTTGTTTAATCCTGGCGTACGGTTCGCATGGTTTTGCTTTACTTATCCCAAATTGGTTGCGTATTTGTTGATCCCGGTGTGTAGTGTATTGGAGTTAAACTTGTTTAGGGAACCTCTAAAAATTGCACTTCGACTGTTCGGCAAGCTCACCGCTCAGTGCTAACGGTAATATTTGTAAATTAGTGACTTATCCGTTTGTGCTGAGCGGTGAGTTTGTCGAACAGTCGAAGCATAAATAGGCAATTTTTAGAGGTTCCCTTTAGAGCTAACTTTTGAAAATACCATCAAAGCGCAGGGCTTTGCGCTTTCGCCTTATTCCTTTCTGTGCAGAGAAAAACGAATACAGTCCTGCTCTTTTTCACTATAAAAATCCGCGCTAATCCACAAATCACCAACAGCGGCGAGTTTATCATCCAAATAAACCAAAGGTATTGCTGTCCTTTCCCATGGCGGAATACCTGCCTCTTGAAACAGCTGCTTAAGAGCATGATGGCCTTCACGTCCATGTAAACGCATTTTCTCCCCACCTCTGCGGGCTTTAATCATAACAGTAGCGTTCTGCCACTGCACACGGCTTATCCCCATTGATGACGGCACACAAGACAAGGTTTGATGCTCAGACACTGTTATCGATGCTTGCCCCGTCGGCCAGATGCAGTCTCGCAACGTGTCCGGCGCGACTTGTTTCAGGCAATACAATTTATCCCGATAACGGCGCGCACAATAGCCTTGCCCTGATAACACAGGATCACTATCCGCCCTTGCCGATAGAACCTCAGACTGCAACCGTTCAACAAAGGCTTGCGTGGGCATTTTTAAGCGGAGCGTTTGAAACCATTGCCTGATGACTAGAGGTTGTTTGATACTGTCGTATAATTTTAACCGGCTAATACAAAGCGTCTGATCGGCTGCATTAAAAACCTGATGGAATAATTCTTCAGCAAGCGTCGAGATCAAAACCTGTGCATCGGCGCAATGCCCGGCCGAACGCGCCACCGTTTTATCGCAGGCTGGCCAACGCTGTTTTAATAAAGGCAACACCGCATTACGTAAGAAATTGCGATCATAATCATGACTTAGGTTAGTGGGATCTTCAACCCAGCTTAATCTGTGTACACGAGCATAATCATCAATCGCAAGTTTTGAAACATTCAGCAACGGCCTTAGCATCACGCCTTTACCAAAAGCCATGCTCTCCGGCATTGCCGATAATCCGCGCAAGCCGCTGCCCCGAAACAATTGCAGCAGGACGGTTTCCAGTTGATCATCCCGGTGCTGCGCAACCAGCAGCACGTCGTCAACACCGATTAATGACTTTAAAGCAGCGTAACGCGCATTTCTGGCGGCTTCTTCAGGGCTTTCCCCCTGATTTGCAATGGCATTAACCCGCAACACTATAAAATCAACGCCCAGGCTTTTTGCTGTTTTTTCACAATGTTTAGCCCAGGATTCCGCTTCTGCCTGCAAGCCATGATGCACATAAACAGCGGTTATTTTCTCTTTAAGCAGTGTTATTGATGCGCACAAATGCAATAACACATGAGAGTCCACGCCACCGCTGTAGCCTATAAAAATACGCGCAGGATTGTTACAAAGATTTAACGCTGATTCTATAGAATGCGATGAAAGCGACGCTGTCATGTGTGTTCTTCGTGGGGAATTGAACAGTTTTTTGTGGAATGGGTACTATGCGGGGTGTAGCTTGGATACGCTAACGAGAGCATGAACGAATTAACGCAAGTCTTTTAACTGGAGTAAAAAAAATGTTTTTTTACTCCAGTCTCTAACGCTAACCCGACAGCTACTTTTTAATTAAACCCTTAATAACAGGCCAAGCGTGCTTTAACCATTGTTCTGTTACAAAAGCGACTGCGGGTTTAACCTGACTAGAGAGGGTCTTGATAACAACCCATACCCTATCTGCGATTGAAGCTTCAGGGCTATCACGCCATTCTAAATAGCGGGAACCAAAGCCATTAATGAATAGCGGTTTAAACAGCCACATTTCCAGAATAGACGTGACCCACATAAACATAAATGAAATCCCCATGCCCATCCCGGCAAAAATAACCAGCCAGGCAAACATCGGGTGAATTTTAGTCAGCCACCATGACATTATATCGGCAATTAAAAACGCATAAGGCATACCGATGGCAATACATTTGTATTGCGTCGTGGTCGTTTCCGCAAAACTGAAAATCAGCCCGACAAACATAAAAATAAAACTGATGCCGAACAAATGGATATGAGAAATCCGTGTTAATGACGCGAAGGTAGCGCCTGTATCTTCAGTTGTATAGGGCTTTAAGCCCTCAAAATTAGTAAAATTGGGTATACCGGATGCTTCTTTGTTATGGCACATAACACAACGGGTCTCGATTATTTTTTCGATACCGTCATCTTTATAAGCATCAATATCGGCACCGTCTCTCACCCATTCCATAATTTTGAAACGTTCCTGATCGGGTGCATTGGCTTTCATGGCACCGTTAAGCTGGTTTTCCAAAACTGTGCCTGAACGGTTACCGTAATAACTGTAAACAATATCATCAACAGACAGGCCGAATTTGCCGTCTGCCATGCCATGCGTAAACAATATCTGAATTAAAGCAAAAAGATAGCCTATGCCTACGGTACAAAGATAACCGGTAAACAATACTTTGATAGGCGTGTCGTGATCTTTTAAAGGTGTGAATTTAGGTGTCATAGTGTCGTTTAATTAAAATAGTCGCTGGACTCGTCTTGAATCCATGAGTTTAGTGATAGTACCAATAAGAACTCATCTTAATGAATCCTAAATGTTAGCACTGAGTAATATTATAACCCGCATTGATTACGTTGTTATTTCTACTGTTGATTAACTACGCCCCCTTTTCATGTCGTTTTCTGGTATTACCATTATTTTTTAGTAACAGCCCTTCGGCTTTGCTGCCTAAATAAACATAAACACCCAGTGATACCAAAAGCAATGCCGCCGCAATAATGATCCATACCGCCTCAATAATATGTTCGCCACCGCCGTTTAATGCGAATTTAAAAATCATTAACAACGCTTCAATGGAAACCGCAATAATAATTACCGCGATAAAGCGGGTAATCGTGCGCCGGGTTGAGCTATGCCTGAGTATGTCTTTATATAACAACACCTCTTCTTCGAGCGTTGTTTTACCTAAATCAAAAATCGCCAGCGCTAACGTCAGGTAAATTACCACTCCAAAAGGAATTTCCATGATTTGTTGCGGCATCATCATGGACTGCACCACTTTTATACATTCCAGTGCGGCTGCATAGAGCAACACCAGTGCGACAGAAAACAAACCCAGTACAATCAGTGAGTACATCACTTTAAAATAGGGTTCAAAATAAACGCGCCGACTGTCACCCGTTAAAAAGGCCAACGTTGCACTGACATCAATATCCAATACGATATAGCCTTTTGCAGAACCATCATCATTAACAATTTTTACACTGGTAGACAGGCATAACTCCCGCCTGACACTCGACAAATAAGGCTCAGTGACCACCACAGCGTTAGTTTTCTTAGCTAACAGATAATAAGGCCGGTTGCTTCGATCCGCGCCCATGCCAATTTTAGGATGATTTTTAAAATGGCTCCCCGGCACATTTTTGCAAATCTGTTTACCTTGAGCATCCAGTAGATAAAGCAGGCTCACAAAAGGGTAGTAGGAACACAGTGATTCAGCCACTTTAGTCAGCTCTTCCTGACTTTGCTCAAACATTTTTTCATCAGCAAAACAGCCCACAATTGAGGAGAGCAAATTATGAATAGCCAAACGATGCTCTTCGTATTTCTCAATAACATTGATATGACTCATTTTGGACATTTGCACGAACTCTGGCTTTAATACCAGAGTTAAAAGCAATTTTTACACCAGTATAAGCACCGATTAATCAAAACAAGTCAATTACTCAAAAATACGCAGTTCTCCGCAGCCATCGCCATTAAAATTCTTGGGAGAAAGATTCAGGCGAACCAACATGTAAATTCTATCGAATTGAAATATATAGTAATATTTTGAACTTTATCGCTTGCTATATTGGCAACCATTAACAGCCTCCAACTTATTGAATAACAGCTTTTATAGTTTATTATTTCTTGCAACTGCGAAATCCAGATTAGCGAAGACCATTTAGGCATTAAAATAAAGCCATTGTGGTGCAATATGTAGGCAAGCGCACAAGGTTATGCGTTATTTAAAGCTATCTTCTGGAGCAATTTCAACTGTATGAGGCATCCGTGTTGTTTCAGGCCGGAGGATTATGCCAAGGCATACTGTCGAATTTCTAACTATCTGCAAACTATGACAAATAAGGGGTATAACCCTCTTCGATGTTCAGGCTTTGGTGGAGAAATTTAATGTTTAGAGGGGTGAAGTAGTTACGCCTAACGATCATTAACCGCTTGACGGATCACCCAAATTTCGCATTTGTCTGAGTATCCATTGCTGCCTTCGGATGACATAATTCGAGGGTCTCGCTGCTCTGAGCCGCAGTGGATTGGGTAACGTGGCGGCAAGCATGGCCGCTTGAGGGCGGCTAAGATTTTTTGCATGAGTACCAAAATAGTGTTTGCTGGCGGCTTCTATGCCAAATAAATGGTCACCGAATTCGGCAATATTCAGGTAAACCACCAATATCCGTTCCTTACTCCATAATATTTCAATCAGGAGCGTAAACCAGACTTCTAAGCCTTTACGGATAAAGCTTTTCGACGGCGTTAGAAATAAATTTTTGGCGACTTGTTGGGAAATTGTGCTGGCTCCTCTTAGTTTTCGTCCACCGTTGAGGTAAGCGCTGATCGATGACCCTATCGATTGTAAGTCAAAACCAAAGTGTTGATAAAACTGCTGATCTTCTGAGGCAACAACCGCAGTCGAAGCATTTGAGGATATTTTTTTTGCACTGACCCAGTTATATTGAATGGACTTGTAGGTTTGGTCGTCAACCAAATCTTCATAATGCCGATAGAGCATAAAAGCCGTGGTTGGCGCAGGCAGAAAACGCAGTAAGACGACCGCAACGACAGATGACGCGACAAAAAAAAGCAGGCTGTTTCGCAGTATTACACGTAATGATAATGACTGAGTTCGACTGGCAGGTGAGTGACGGATTTTTTTTGCCAAGTTGCAAAGACGTGTATTGTTAATGTTTGCGGTTCTCTCCAGACTGGTCGAAGAGATTATCGGGTATATGATAAAGCCTTTGTATAAGCTTGAATACAAAACCCCTGCTATTTTTGTAATTGAACCGTATCACTCACGATAGCTTCGGTCTGCCAACCGCCACCTAATGCTTTGTATAGCGTAACCAGATCGGTTGAAAACTTGGCTGCACTATCAACCAAATCACGTTGTGTTTGATACAGTGTTTGCTGGGTTTGAAGTACATCGAGAAACGTTGTTAAACCCTTATGATAGCGTTCGTCGGCTAGTTGAACTGCCAGCTGGCTAGCGGCAACGGCTTGTGCAAGTGACTGGTGTCGCTGCTGCTCGTTACTGTAGGCGATAAGCGCATCTTCGACTTCTTTGAAAGCAGTCAAAACAGTCGATTGATAAGCCAGGAGAGCTAATTCAGATTGTGCTTTTTTGCTGTTGATATTGGCGTTAATTTTTCCCCAATTGAAGATGGGCAGGGTCAATGAGGACGCGGTAGACCATGATTTTCCGATAGGAGTGAAGTCGGTGATGCGCATATTTTGCAAGCCCAGAAAAGCCGCCAGATTGATTTTCGGATAGAGTTCGGCAGTCGCAACACCCACATTGGCGTTTGCTGCCGCGAGTTGTCGTTCAGCCTGGCGAATATCGGGTCTGCGCAACAATAGTTCGGACGGAAGGTCAGTTATTGTGATCGTGGCTATAGCTGGAATGGTGGCTGGATTTTCGAGTCGAAGGGCTAGCGCACCGGGTTCACGACCCAATAATACACTGAGCGCGTGCATGGATTGCTTAACAACGGTTTCATAGGCCGGTATAAACGCCTCAGTAGTGGCCGCTTGGGATTGCGCCTGCGCCACTTCCAGCATACTTGCGAAACCGGCTTGTTGGCGGATTTGAGTCAGCCTGACAGTTTCCTGTTGAGAGTTTAAGTTTTCACGGGTTATGGCGATCAGTTGTTGATTAGTGCGGAGCTGGATGTAGTTATTGGCGACATCGCCAAGTAAGGTAATTAACACGCCCCGGCTGTTTTCTATTTCGCTGTCGACAGTTGCATCAGCGGCTTCTATGGCACGCCTTACACCGCCAAAAAAATCCAGTTCCCATTGCGCGTCAAAGCCGAGTTGAAAAATATTGATGACCTGATTGCCGACGCCAAAACCACCACTTGTAGAGGGATTGCCTCCTGTTTGGGATGTTGAGGAGGAGTTATTAAAGCGTCGGCTGACATTACTTTTTCCGGACACACTGGGCAGACCTGCGGCAAGGGTTGCCCAGCGTAGGGCGCGGGCATCTTTAACCCGCACTAAAGCTTGCTTTAAATCCAGGTTGGCGGCGATGGCATCGGTAATGACCCGGTTGAGTACCGGGTCATTGAAGGTTTTCCACCATTGATCCGGTCGCGCCGGTAGGGGCTTTTCTGTATGTTTGTCCTTTGTGGCCTCATGCCATTGTTTGGGAACCGGGACAATGGGGCGCTTGTAATCAGGGCCGACAGTGCAGCCGAATATCAGCATGAGTAAGCATAGCGTGATTATACGGCGCATCATGAGGATGAACCTTTAGCATTCGGATGATTTTCTGAAGCCTTTTCGCTAGTGTAATCCTGAGTTTCGATAAATACGTCCATCTGCTGACCCACATAAATGGGCAGTTGCTTGCGGTCAAAACGATAGAGCGCTTGCAATACGCGCGTATCAACCCGTTCGTTGCTGTCGCCGGTCAGGGATTTTTTGGGCACAACATAGGGTTCCACATAAGCCAGGGTCAAGTCGACTTTGAAGTGTCGATTACCACGCAGAAAAGCGACCGCTTTACTATTTTTATCGAATCGCCAGGCATCATTCTCGTCAATGTCAACCCGCACATGCAGTTGGTCCAGATTACCCAGCACTAATAGCGGGGTGTTCAAAAATCCGGCCTGGGCGAATTCGCCGGGTCTAATATTGACTTGTAATGCTTCGCCTGCGACTGGAGCGCGAACGATAAGCCGGCTTAAGGTGGTTTCAGTATCGGCCAGACTGGCCTCGGCTTGCTGCACCAAAGCGAGTGCGCTTTCCAGCCTGGCTTTAGCGATAAGCATGGCGTTGCGTCGTTTAAGCAATTCTTCGGTGCTGATGGCGCGTCGATCCGTTACTGCTTCAGCCAAATCACTCAGTGATTTGGCATCGGTGAAAGTGGCTTTCGCGACACTCACATCGGCTTTTGCTTTGGCAAGGTCTGCAAGTTTAATGGCTAATGTCGCACGCGTGTCTCTGTCATCCAGATAAAAAAGCGGTGCGGTGGCCTTGACTTGATCGCCAACTTTGACTGCTACGGTCTTGACGATGCCGGGCAAGGGCGTACCGATAGCGATATTTTGGCTTTGTGCTTCGATAATTCCTGCACCGGCAATAAAGGCTTTAAATGGCGCAGAGGAAGGTTCTGTAACGGCTACTGCAACCGGCACGGGTTGGTTGCTGTTAATGACTGTGTAAGCGGCAAACAGAAATCCGGCGACTGCCAGTAAGGGGAGTGCATATTTGATTTGCATATCGATTAAAGCCCAAGGTGCAAGTTAGAAACTGAAGGGAGGGCACTATTTTTGCCTTTCACGTTGATAATATGTCCGTCATCCATTTCCGCAATGCGGTCGGCGAAGTCAAAAATACGTGCATCATGGGTGACAATCACTAAAGTTCGGTCTTTGTGTAAGGCTACGTCTTTAAGTAACTCCATCACCGTGCGCCCGGTTTCATGATCCAGTGCGCTGGTAGGTTCATCGCAGACGATGATTCGTGGGTTATGCACCAATGCACGGGCAATTGCGACACGTTGTTGCTGTCCGCCGGAAAGTTGTGAAGGCAAGGACTGCCAGCGCTCCCCCAGGCTGACCTGCTCAAGTAAAGTTATTGCTTTACGCTCCGCTAAAACGCGTTTCATGCCATTGATGATCAGCGGAACGGATACATTTTCGGCGGCATTGAGCGACGGCAACAGGTTAAACGCTTGAAACACGAAACCGATGTTGTGCGCTCTGAAATTTAACTTGTCCTTGCTGCGCATCTTAAGTAAATTTTCGCCGAATAACTCACAAAGTCCTTCATCCTGATCGAGAATGCCGGCAATCACTGAAATCAGGGTAGTCTTGCCACAGCCGGATGGGCCAACCAGCATCATCAGTTCACCTGCGGCAATATCCAGGTTGATACCGTTAAGCGCAGTCACTTTTTGCCCGCCGGTATCATAGACCTTGATCACGTTTTGGCAACGCACGGCTGGATTCATGATTTAGCCTTTAAAAACAATTGCAGGTTCCAGGCGAATCACTTTGAGTATGCTGATGATGGCGGCAAAGACACAGATCAGACTGACGCCTGCACCGCTGAACAACAGCAATTGCCAGGGAAACTTAAACGCGAGAATGGTATTGCGCATGATGTAGCCAAATAATGCCGTCAGACCGACGCCTAAACCATAACCGATGCTACCGACCAGGACTGCCTGTAATAAAATCATGCGCAGTAAGGTCCAGTTGCTGGTGCCCATTGCTTTTAGTACACCGAATTGCCGCAGGTTTTCCAATGTGAAATTGTAAAAAGTCTGGCCTGCAATAGCCGCGCCGACAATAAAACCAAAAAGTACGGAAATACCGAAATTAATCGGGATACCCGTGTTGTGTATAAAATATTCATAGGTGAGCGTCTTAAACTCTGCTTGTGTATAAGCTGCCAAGCCCGTTGTTTCACGAATGCGGCGGGTTAATTCGGCAGGATCCTGACCTTTTTTGCTTTTACTAAAACAAAGGACAAGAGCTTGCGTTCCCTGGGGGCGTAACTCTTGGCACGGGAGTAAGTTGTATAGATCACCGGCTGCGATTGGAAGGTGCGTGCGACTTTAGCTATACCTACGACGATCGCGCGGCGATCATTTAACTCCAGGCTGTCACCTAATTTTAGCGGA
>JAYTJI010000044.1:0-1724 GCA_043731245.1 Methylococcaceae bacterium
AAGAAACGAGAAACTTCAAAATGAAACTGCAATATTGGATAAAATAATTGTAGATATTAAGGATATTGAAGAAAAGAAAAGTAAATTGTTAGCTAAAATTGATCTGATTCAAAGATTGCAGGAAAGTCGCCCGGAAATTGTGCATTTGTTTGATGAAATTCCCAAGACTACGCCTGACGGGGTTTTTCTTTCAAAAATTAGTCAAACTGAGTCGGAGCTGATATTTGAAGGTAAATCACAATCAAATGCCCGGATTTCCGCTTTTATGAGGGCAATAGAGGCTTCACACTGGCTGCAAACGCCAATATTGAGTGTCATTCAAGCAGCTGATAAGCAGGCCGCAAATAAAAATGACGGTGAGCAGTTAAGTGATTTCACTCTCCATGCCAAGTTAGGCAAGCAAATTAGCGAAACTGAGAAAGGAGGTGGCAATGAACCTGTCGGAAATTAATTGGGATTTTAACGAGGCAGGTACATGGCCATTACCCGTAAAAGCAGCCATTATGGTATTGGTTTCTGCGGTTGTTGTAGGCGGTGGTGTTTATTTTGATACGCTTGATCAGGTAGTAAACCTTGGCAACGCCGCATTGAAAGAGCAGACATTAAAAAGCGAATTTGAAACAAAACAAAAGAAAGCGGCTAATCTTCAGGATTATCGCGATCAATTAACTCAAATTGAAGCATCGTTGGATGACCTGATCAAGCAAATGCCTACAAAGGAAGAAATTGCAAGCTTGCTGATTGATATTTCGCAGACAGGATTGGCAAGTGGCTTAGAATTTAAGCTGTTTAAACCGGATGCAGCCATTTCAAAAGATTTTTACTCAGAGTTGCCGATTAAGATCCAGGTCATAGGCAAATATGAAGAGCTAGGTTTGTTTGTCAGTGGTTTGGCATCCCTACCCAGAATTGTCACTATACATAATGTCGATATTACTCCCGAAGATAAAGAAGGTAAAAGCGGAGTCATGGTGATGAATGCAGTGGTAAAAACTTATAATGAGGGTGTAGATGCTTCTTCAGAAGGCACCAAGAAAAGAGGGAGGAAGTAATGGCCTGCTCTAAACTGCCTTTTTTATGTTCAACTCGGCACTACTTATCTATTGGTTGTTTGATTTTTTTGACTTGCCTGACAGGTTGTGGAAATGATGATTTTACTGATTTAGATCAATTTATCAACAGTATTAAGGCCAAACCTAAAGGGCCTATAAAGCCGCTACCTGAAGTAAAAGCGGTCGAATCTTTTGCGTTTAACCCAGAAGGGCTGCGTGATCCGTTTAAACCGATGGTTCAGCCTGAGCAGCTGAATGAGGCGGCGGAGCAAGCAACTGGAGGTGGCATAAGACCGGATACAGACCGCCGTAAAGAAGAATTGGAAGCCTTTCCTATAGAGATTTTAAAAATGGTTGGTACCGTTGTTTTAAAGTCGAAGTTGTGGGGGCTGGTAATAGCCGATGACCGCACCATTCATCGCGTTCAGGTTGGTAATTATATGGGTAAAAATTACGGAAAAATTATTCGCATCAGTACTGATAAAATTGAAGTACTGGAAATAGTGCCTGATAAGCCGGGCAGATGGCGCGAGCAACAAACATCATTAGCGTTAACAGAGTAACTTGGGAATAAAAAATGAATACTACGCAAGGCGGGATTATGTTGAATAAATCTGGGTTATCTTTACGCTCCTATATGGTTTTTGGCTTATTTTTGTTTATATTCCAAAT
>JAYTJI010000045.1:0-2852 GCA_043731245.1 Methylococcaceae bacterium
CAACCCAAAACCCATGCCCAGAAATGTCAGGGGCAAAGCAAACGTGATGGATTCCGTTTATGGCGGATTGCCTCGCGGCGAATCCGCCTTACGGCCTTCAAATGCCGCTGGAATATTTGCTAAATTTTTCCAAATAACCACTAACAAGAACCTTAAGCTTAGGAACATTGATGCGGAACAAAAATATCAAGATAGTAATTTTCTCTCTTTCATTGACTTCTATTGTTGCTTTCACTTCATGTTCCATTTCTGAGTCCCCTGAAACACCATCAAAGTCTTGCGCACCCGACTTATCTGAAGAAAATAAATTATTAAAAACCGAAATAGTAACGTTAAAAACAGAGAACGAAGAACTGAAAGCTACAGCACCGTTGCTTTTAGCTGCCGTTAATACTGAAGTAAATGCGGGTAACTTGGAAAAATCTGAGGCGGCATTAAAGCGGTTAGTAGACAAATATCCGAACACCAAAGAATCGAACGCTGGTAAAAAATCGGTTGATGGATTAGTCGCAAAGCAACTGGCTAACGAAAAAGAAGCAAAGAGAATTGCTGCGCTGGGTTTAAAGGCACTAAAAATTGCTTCTACGTTTACCTACGGAGATATGACTATTGAACTCAATAATGCCGATATTTCGATGAGATGGAACTTTGATTATTATGATGATGTGCAGCATTACGAAGAACCAGAGAGAGATTCACAATTCATTACAGCCAATGTTACTGTTTCATCTAAGAGCAAATCCCCATCCCTTTTCGGTATTGGGGTCTATGTTGAAGACAGTGGACATCTAAACTCAGTCGGAAATTTTGAATATCGGTTCGTTCATTGGGACGACTATGGCTCATACCTTGGCAACACAGCCGATTATAGTAATGATTTTGCCCACAGCTCAAGCATTCCATTTTCGTTGGGGGCTTCTGTTACAGATGAAAGTTTGAAACGACCACTTTATCTGGTAATCACCAGAGAAGGCTGTAATATGCGCTTATATAATGAGTTTGGTCAGCCACCAATACGCTATTCATCAATTGGATGTAGTTCGCTTAAGAGCAGCCTTACTGTAAATGATTTTAAGGATGGTTCCCTAGCAATATTAATGCGGATCGATTGACTAATAAGGCTTAGTTCATAAGATGTGCGGTAGTTTTGCTTTGGTTGTGTTACCGAGACTAACAAGTTAGTCAAAGGGACTCGCCCCGTAGCGTTAAGCTGTTAAAACCATAAAATATCATGCGGACAATAGAAAAAGAACGATTTGAAGCACTTATTGCATATACGAGAAACCCACTTGCGGCAGGTGTACTCTCAAAAGAAGTAGAATGGTATGCAAGTGATAATGAGGCATTGCTAGCAACCATTATCATCGACGTTGATAACGAATTCACTGCGATTATTTTGGGGAGAGATGCTGATTTAAAATATCACTGCATCGATTCCTCAATGCCGTTTGAACAGATAAATGATGCAAGAAAAAATATGTTTGCAGAATCTAAAAAACTGCTTGAAGATGGCGAATCAATTTTCCCTCGTGGCAATGAAAGCAATAAGACGCAAAATCTATTTGACGTAATCTGCGCTAAGGAAAAGCTTAACCCAAACTTTGAAAACATACGTTCTTTAAAAGAGTATTCATCAGCAAGAGAAATTATTGCGGAAATAATGCCTCACTATAAAGATGTCGATGGTAATTTTATTAAAGATTTTCAAACTACAGGTTTTGATTCACGGCTGTGGGAACTTTATCTATTTGCCTATTTGACCGAAGAAAGATTGTTTATTAACAGAGGGTATGAAGCACCAGATTTTCTTATTTTAAACGGCTCGCAAAACGTAGCTATCGAAGCGGTTACAGTTAACGCATCACAAAAAAGTGATGCTGAGATAGAAGTTGAAAAACTAACTCCTGAAACAATCCAAGAGCTTTTGCGTGACTATATGCCACTAAAGTTTGGAAGCCCTTTATTCTCAAAACTGAACAGAAAGGATAAAAAGAAATATTGGGAAATGGAACACACTAAAGGTTGTCCGCTTGTTTTCGCTATTGCCGACTTTCATGCAGAAGGATCAATGTGTTGGTCATCTACTGCCTTGAGCCACTATTTATATGGTATGAGACATGATTGGCATGTCTCGGACGATGGACAGCTTATTATTAACCCAATAAAAACTAACTTTTCCAAAAAGAACGGCGAAAAGATAACAGGTTTTTTCTCTTTAAAAGATTCCGAAAATGTAAGTGCTGTTCTATTTTCAGCGGCAGGTACAATTTCCAAGTTTGTAAGGATGGGCAAAATCGCAGGCTTTGGAGATTCTTCTGTCAGCGTTAAGTATGGTGGAATTTGTCATAATCACTCAGGCTTACTGTTGCCTAGTAAATTCTTCTTTGCGGTTGATAGTACATACAAAGAATCATGGGGTGCTGGTATTTCAATTTTTCACAACCCTAATGCACTTCATCCTCTTCCAGAAGAATTATTCCCTTCTGTTGCTCACCACTACATGCTGGAAGATGGCAAAATTATTTGCTTTCCACCAAAATTTCACCCGTACAGCGGATTAACATTTATGCACCCCATTACGGATGATATTACACAAGAGTCTTTTGATTCGTTACATACATATTTTTCTACTGTTACGGGGGAAATTATGGACTGGTCTGAATGATATAAGCTTGGTAAGGTAAGCACCGTAGGGCGGATTCGGAGCAGAGCGACAATCCGCCATGCCAAACAATGCACAACCTTCAACCATGCAACCCAACCCAAAACCCATGCCCAGAAATGTCAGGGGCAAAGCAAACGTGATGGATTCCGTTTATGGCGGATTGCCTCGCGGCGAATCCGCCTTACGG
>JAYTJI010000046.1:0-3344 GCA_043731245.1 Methylococcaceae bacterium
TCCTGATTAGCAAGATGCTTCAGCTAGCCCAAAAATTCGTCGTTCCGGCAGGGATTGCCGGAACCCAGCCACCAAGAAAGGCTTGTAAACATTACATCCATGTAATTTGGATACCGGCAATCCCTGCTGGTATGACGGCTTAGCTGAAGCATCTTGCTAATCAGGTCATTCTTTTCACTGCGGCCCTTGACGGCGTTCCCGTTAACGCTGAAACCATTAACCGCATCACCGTTGTCATTACGTCCAGATACCCCAGCCCCGGCGGGTGAATCGCACCGACCAAATACGCCGAAGGCAATGTCGGTATTTTGCGAATTGAATCCAAACACGCCGCTCTTTCCGACAGCGTCACTTGTTCCGTTGATGCCATCTCCAGCCCTTGAGAAACCAGCCACGCCAGCCCCTTCACCTGCCCCTTGACCCACAACCCCACGTCCAGCGCCCCCGGCGATACCATTGATACCGTCAAAAGATCCCGCTGTCTGTGCTCCAGGCTTTACTTGCAGTATGACTCCGTCAGGGAATTTTTTAAGTTCGTCGGGCCCCAGATCTGCATTAGTAGCAATCAGTTCAGTCTGCCGTTCGGCTGTATTCTGGTCTTCAAGTACTAGATCACTCATAGTAGTATCTCCTTTTTAAGTTTTTTGTAGCTTGATTCGATAACTGTGATAGAGAAAAATCACAGGCGGTAAAGGTTAATGAAATCACGTCTGACCGGAGAACATATATGAGCACAATGGGCTTCCTGGCGTCAGCCCATCCTACGATCCTTCATTGGATATGCCTAAAAAGGTACGCGGTGCGTACACATGGTTATCCTGCCCTAATCTTTCCAACCAAAGCCTTCATTCCATCTGTTTCGACTTCCATCTCACCCATCAAAACCCCTATCAACTCATCATCTTCAAGGGTTAACAGTTCGACAAACCGCTCTTTCTCTTCGTCATCCCCAGACAAATAAACCGTTTCCAGATAGCGCAACAATAGAAAATCCAGTTCCTTGGTGCCGCGTCGGCATTGCCAACGCAGCTTGGCGAGTTGATCCATTAACCCAGTTTTCTCTGGACTAACAATTTTTTAGTTTCAGCGATGGCTTTGGCGGGATTCAAACCTTTTGGACAGGTATCGGTGCAATTCATTATGGTATGGCAGCGATACAATTTGAACGGGTCTTCCAGTTCATCGAGACGCGCACCGGTATTTTCGTCGCGGCTATCGACCAGCCAACGGTAGGCTTGTAACAATACCGCAGGGCCTAAATAGCGCTCGCTGTTCCACCAGTAACTGGGGCAGCTGGTTGAGCAACAGGCGCACATGACGCATTCATATAAACCGTCGAGTTTTTCGCGGTCTGCTTTGCTTTGCAAACGTTCCGAATCCGCTGGCGCAGGGGTTTGGGTTTCTATCCACGGTTTGATGGAGGCGTATTGTGCATAAAAATGCGTCATATCCGGCACGAGGTCTTTAATAACCTGCATGTGCGGCAGCGGGAAAATCTTGATGGTATCGGGATAGGAATCGATGGCTTTGATACACGCCAGTGTATTCTTTCCATTAACGGTCATTGCACACGAACCGCAGACCCCTTCACGGCAAGAACGCCTGAAGGTTAAGGTGCTGTCGATTTCATTTTTGATTTTTAGGATGGCGTCCAGCACCATAGGGCCGCAACTATCCATATCCAGTTCATAATTGTCAACGCGCGGATTTTCGCCAGTATCGGGATCCCAACGGTAGACTTCAAAACGGCGGATATTTTTTGTACCTGCGGGTGCGTTAAAGGTTTTGCCTTCGGTCAACACCGAATTTTTTGGCAAGGTAAACTCAGCCATTAGTAAACCCTCTCTTTGGGTGGAATAACGTCAACTTCGTCGGTTAAGGTGTATAAATGCACGGGTCGATAATCGATTGTTACTTTATCGTCAACCAGCCAGGTTAAGGTGTGTTTCATCCAGTTGGCATCATCACGCTTAGGGTAATCTTCGCGTGCATGTCCACCCCGGCTTTCGTGGCGATTACCCGCAGCAGTAATCGCTACGCTGGCTTGACTGAGCAGGTTATCCAGCTCCAGGGTTTCAACCAAATCAGTATTCCAGATCATGGATTTATCTTTTACCCCCACATCGGTAAACGCTTGCGTGATTTCTGCCATGGCGGCAATGCCTTCATCCAATGTTGATTGCGTTCTGAATACGGCCGCTTTGGATTGCATGATTTTTTGCATATCCAGTCGAATATCCGATGTAGTGCGGCTACCATTGGCATTGCGGATTTTATCAAAACGGGCAAGAGCCTTATCACAGGCGGTTTTAGCTAACGGTTTCTGTGCAGTGCCTGGTTTGATGAGTTCTGCGCAACGGATGGCGGCTGACCGTCCGAATACGACCAAATCCAGCAATGAGTTTGAACCCAGCCGGTTCGCGCCGTGAACTGAAACGCACGCCGCTTCGCCGATTGCCATCAAGCCCGGCACGACTTTATCGGGATTATCGCCGTCCAGTGTCACCACTTCCGCTTTATAGTTGGTAGGAATACCGCCCATGTTGTAATGTACAGTAGGTAAAACCGGAATAGGGTCTTTAGTAACATCAACACCTGCAAAAATTTTTGAGGTTTCGGCAATGCCGGGCAAACGTTCGTGAATAAGCGCAGGATCCAGGTGCTCAATATGCAAATAAATATGATCTTTCAGCTTGCCGACACCGCGCCCTTCCTGAATTTCAATAGTCATGGCGCGGCTGACAACGTCGCGTGAGGCTAAATCTTTAGCGGATGGCGCATATCTTTCCATGAAACGTTCGCCTTCAGAGTTAGTCAGGTAACCGCCCTCACCTCTTACTCCTTCGGTAATTAAACAGCCTGAGCCGTAAATGCCGGTCGGGTGAAACTGGATAAATTCCATATCTTGCAACGGCAGGCCGGCGCGTAACACCATTGCATTGCCATCGCCGGTAACCGTATGCGCCGAAGTACAGGAAAAATAGGTGCGCCCATAACCGCCTGTTGCCAGCACGGTAACGTGCGCTTTGAATAAATGCAGCGAACCGTCATCAAGACACCACGCCAGGACACCACGACATTCATCATCTTCCATAATCAAATCGAGCACGATATATTCAATAAAGAATTCGGCATTATGCTTTAAAGCTTGTTAATACAAGGTATGCAAAATTGCATGACCGGTTTTATCCGCCGCCGCACAAGTGCGTTGTGCGGTGCCTTTGCCATAATGCGTGGTCATGCCACCAAACGCGCGTTGATAAATTTTGCCTTCGGGGGTTCTGGAGAAAGGCACGCCATAATGTTCCAGTTCGATAACCGCCGCCATGGCTTCCCGGCACATG
>JAYTJI010000047.1:0-17805 GCA_043731245.1 Methylococcaceae bacterium
GAAGATTTGCATGTCTTCAATGCCTTCAACACGCTCTTGTGCAGGGGTGGTGCCATTTTTAATAAATAGCGCTGGCTGTCCGCCTGCACCTGATTGAACAGAGTAGGTAATTGTTGCAAAAGGCGTAGCGGAGGCGGGCGTGCTACACGCACTGGTAGACTGTTGGATGGTTATGGTATCTGAAGAATTTAAGCCGGTATTGTTTGTGCCGGTTATAGGTGTTGGTACGGTAAAATCAAGGCACTCTCTATAACCGCCCATACAAATATCCTTGGCTAAAAAATCCAGCGCAAAGCGACCGTTTTCCTGTAACCTGGATAAACCCTCCTGCATTCTGTAGGTTTGTTTGCTGCCGATAAAAATCTGTATTATTCCGCCTAACAAAAACACGCCTATCAACAAGGCAATCATGATTTCTATCAGCGTCAAGCCTTTCTGACAGCTTTTGGCGCAGGCGTGTTTCATAATTGAAAACTCGTCAGAAAATTAGGGTCTGCGGCATCGACATTGCCGTCACGATTGTCATCCCAGGTGATAGCGATGGTAAAAATGCGTGTCGGTACGTCAACTGATATTGTGCCTGTGGCACTGGTTAATAGGGTATTGTCAATATCTCGATTCCATTCAAAAAGATCATTTTGAGCCATTTGTGCAGGAGTACAGCCAGTTAAAGTTGTGCAACCAGTTATCTGAGCTCCTGCGCCAAGATATGCGCTACCCATTAACAATTCGGCATTCGCAACATTAGACCGCATTCTGTCAGCCATATCATAGGCCATTTGTGTCGCCTGACTACGATTATAGGCGCTCTGATTGTTTCTAAGGCTGGTTGCTTGCAAACCCGCCAAACCGAGTAATCCGCCTGCTAGCACCAGAACGGCTATCAGCACTTCGAGTAAAGTAAATCCGGTGTTTTTGTACATAGGTTAAAAGCTTGTTGTTACTGTGCATGAGCTGATTTCAGTGGTAGCATCTTTTTCAGGAATGCCGTCATGGTCAGCATCCGGGGCTATTCGCACCCTTCCTACGGAATTAACAACAACCAGCTTGGCTCCGGTTACGTTGCCGCCATTACAAACAGCAAAACTACCTTGCTGGTTACTGCTTCCATCCGGTTGATAGCGGATGAAGTTAACAAAAAAATAATTACCTCTGAGGGTATAAGACACCGGTAGTGCGGAATAAACCCTCAGTTGAATATCTGTGCCTGCATCGAACACATTTTGTCTTGCAAAAGTGGATCGATCAATATCGACAAATACTTGCCAGCCATCCTCCCAATTGGCCCCTGTTTTTCGCACAACAACTTCCTGACCACGCTTTATCGCTTCGCTACGCGCCAAATTTAATGCCGTCACCAATTCATTAGCATGGGTTGTCAACCGATTGCTGGTAATGGTGGGGATGAAATTTGGGATGGCAAGCGCTAACAGTATCGCGGCGATGGCAATAGTAACCATCAGTTCAATCAGAGTAAACCCCGTGCGGTATTGCGGCTGGTTATGCATTATTTTGCGGTGCCCCATGGTGCGGTTTATTGTTACGTGGGCTTAACTCTTAACTTTAATTTTAGTACGCATGCGGCTTTTTGCAATAGCGTAGCAAAAAATACCGTATAAGATGTTTTAAAGTTGAGTGCTTTTGAGGAATATATAGGTGATTGTAATACGATACCCCGTTAGTTGTCTAAAAACGGTGGAAGAAATGTCGCGAAGTGAACTTTAAAATGCCGCCCGATTTCCGTCATTGTGTATGCTTCTGATAAATAGGCCTTAGCTATCGCTTCATTCCTTTGTAAATGTGTTCTTTAATAAGTCTGGAAGCGTTAAAGTAACTGATTTTTTATTGAATTTGGAAACTTTGGACAGCTTTTCCGGGTTTTTTATTGTTTGATGATAATCTGCATCGGTTCTAAGAAAAACCTGATGTCTGAATCAATGGCTCCCGGTTGATCCTTGAGTATTAAGGGGGACTCTAAAAATTGTACTTCGACTGTTCGACAAGCTCACCGCTCAGTGCGAACGGTTATGTTTGTAAATTAGTCTCTTATCCGATTATGCTGAGCTGTGAGCTTGTCGAACAGTCGAAGCATGAATAGGCATCTTTAGAGGCTCCCTTAATTCCAATTAGTTTCGTTAGTATCTAAAAAATCACCATCATTATTTCTATCCCAGTTACGTACTCCGCTTTGAGTCAGCTGAAGAATTCCATTCCCTGTTTGAGCCCCGGTTGGAGTTGCACGCAAAATATAAGTGCTGCTAGTGGCATCTTGAATCGTTAAATTGTAATAAGCGGTTCCACCATCGAGCGGACTGGTAGTGGCATAAGCCAAGGGCGTCCCAGTATCGTTTGTTGTTGTCCCACAACCGGTTACGGCAGCTGAACCTACACTCGTATCCGCTGCATCACAGTAATGATTGCGCTCAGTAAAGCGCCTTTCCATAAAATTGGCAAATCCCAGTAATGCACCTGTGGCATCCGTCCTCCGTGATTTCGTTATACTATTTTGATAACTGGGATAGGCAATGCTGGCCAGAATGCCAACGATTGCCACAGTAACCATTAGCTCGATGAGAGTAAAACCGGGTTCTTGTCTATGTTTCATAATTTTTCCGTGCCGATCCTTACGTTAATTCTTCAAAAAAAGTGGACTCATCAGTTACATTTAACAAAAGCAGGTGCTTTATGGAAATGCTTGCTAATGTTGTCCACCTTGATCAACTATTTCAATTGTCGCCAAGACCTGCGGCTACCGCTACCCGTGCTACCTGTTACTGGTGGTATCCAATCAGGGAGAACGCCGACGGTTCCAGAGGAGCCGCTAAGGTTTTTGAAATCAACGACGGTCGATTCAACCACAGTAGGTGTGCTAGTGACGCCGATATCCAAATCAACACCCGCCGCTGAGTGAAGAACACCATCGATAAGTATTAAATCAGCAGCATCGACCACGTTATCACCATTGGTGCCAAATGGCGCTGTGTAAAACTCGCCACCACTCAGGGCGTCCACTTCCATTAAAAATGATTTGCCACCAGGTGTACATGGGTCAGGGTCAGGAATTAAGGTTGAAAATATCACTAAACCTCTGCGGACAAGAGGCAAACTGACAGATCGCTCACTTCTGGCAATGCTGTCGGGTTGTAGTAAATTTAATGCCCAGCCTTTCTTTAAAGGGCTGGTTGTTGTGCAACTAACACTGGTAGCGGCATAACACACCGGATTTTTTGACACCACACGAAGTTGTTTAGTGCTTACCGGGCAGGTGGCTAAACCACAATTTGTTGTGGGAAAGCCTTGATAATCGATAGTTTGTGCTTGTAGATTTGCCCGGTCAGTAATTGCTACGCCATTGTCCCATAAACCATAAAAGGTTTGCACTTGTGATCCAGTAGCTACAATATTGTCGCCCGTTTCAAAATACTTACCGGTACCGAAGTACACCATTCTGCCCACACCGTTTTGGTCAGAGCCAGGGCCACCTACTGCCCCGACGTTGGGTTTGCTGGTAATAGGCTGCCGATTAGCAGTGCTACAGGTAGTGCCAGATGTGGTACATGCAACAAACAATGGGCTAGTGGGTATAGGCCAGCTACCGGCACTGCCAGTCAACATATTAAACTTCCACATATTGCCGTACAAATCTCCAGCGTAAACGGTGTCCACCATAAGGTCATTATTGGTATCGACAGCAATGGGTGTTGACAGGCCGTTTTTGTTAGTCGTTGTTCCTCCATCGGGGGTAACAATTCTTTGCAGCACTGCACCGGTTAACGCATCAAGGACAAACAGCGCGGCATGGCCGTTATCACTGTCATAGCCATTGCCGACAATCACCGCCCATTTACTACCACCACTAGTACCATCTTGTATTAAAACTACCGAAGGTTGCGCCAAGGTATAGCCCAAGTCCGCTCCGTAGTAGGTAGGGGAGACGTTGTCGGCACTGGTAAATTCCCAAAGGACTTTACTGGCAGCTTTAGTAGGATCGGTAAAATCATCGGGATTAGTCACATCCAGCCCAAATACGGCACGGGCACCAGCGCCCGTGGTGCCTGCCAGTACGGTGCGCCAATTCGTGCCATCATGTACATCACCCACGGCAGACGCGCCATCAACATAGTACTGGTGGGTATATGCCGGTGATGTTAATTTACTTAACTTAGGAAATACGGCATTGGGGATATACGCAAATATTTCCTGGCCCCCGCCCGTGGTATGAGCATCAAAGCCATGCAGCATACCGTCGTTAGCACCTGCGTAAATCATAGGCCGCCGAGGAGCAGCAGGATCAGCGAGGGTGGCTCTAAAACTGGTATAACTGGCTCCTATGCTGGGCAATGTACCATAACCATAATCTTCCGTGCCCGTGCCCACATAGGCAGGGCCGGAATTAATGAAGTCGCCCAAGAGGGCAGTTCTTTTTCTAAAAATATGCCTGATTAGCAAGATGCTTCAGCCAGCGCCTAAAAGTCCGTCATTCCGGCAGAGCCTGCCCCGGTCAGGGATTGCCGGGGGAAGCCGGAATCCAGTGCCATGGCCTGTCCTGAGCGCAGTCGTAAGGGATGGTAATTTGCCAAGCACCCTGTGCTCGATTTAAACACAATGCCAAGTTATGCATTCACATCCATGTGACTGGATACTGGCATCCATGCCAGTATAACGGTGCTAGCTGAAGTTCCTTGCTAATCAGGAAATCGCTTACTGTATCCTTAGCCAGTGGGGAACAAGATTTGTGAAGAAACTATCACCCAGCTGCTACAATACGCCCATTTAAATCCGTACAAGAAGCCAAGAAATGGACGTAATCCAACGCATTGCCGAAGAATTATCTGTTAATAGTAAACAAGTCAGCGCAGCGGTTGCGTTGCTGGATGAAGGCGCTACTGTCCCGTTTATTTCCCGTTACCGAAAGGAAGTGACCGGGGGGCTGGATGATACCCAATTAAGGCATTTGGAAGAGCGCTTGTATTATTTGCGTGAACTAAACGAGCGACGGAAATCCATTCTGGAGAGCATCAAATCGCAAGACAAACTGACACCGGCACTGGAAAAAGCCATTACCGAAGCTGACACTAAAACCCTGCTGGAAGATTTGTATCTGCCCTACAAACCTAAACGGCGCACGAAAGCGCAGATTGCCCGTGAAGCAGGACTTGAGCCACTGGCTGATGCCTTGTTAGATGATCGCAGTTTAATCCCTGAGCAAATCGCCGCCAGTTATATTGATGCAGAAAAAGGCGTACCCGATATTGCTGCTGCTCTGGATGGAGCGCGGCAAATCATCATGGAACGCATTTCTGAAGATGCTGAATTATTAGCTGAACTGCGCGAACGAATCTGGCAAAAAGGCATTATTCACGCCACTGTCGTCAGCGGAAAAGAACAGGCTGCCGAAAAATTTAAGGATTATTTTGATTATCAGGAAGCCATTAACAAAATCCCTTCGCATCGGGCGTTAGCCCTTTTTCGCGGACGTAATGAAGATTTATTGTCATTAACACTAAAACCGGGCGTAGAAGACAAGGAAGAACATGTGCTTTGCGCCCAGTTTGTCGCCCGGCATCTTGATATTAAAGATATTTCAAAGCCAACCGATGCCTGGCTGGCAGAAACGGCCCGCTTTGCCTGGAAAATAAAGCTGTTTACCCGCATTGATCTGGACTTGAAACTCAGGCTACGCGAAGCGGCTGAACTTGAAGCCATTCGCGTTTTTGCCAGTAATTTAAGGGACTTATTATTGGCCGCACCTGCGGGGCCCAAAGCCACGATGGGATTGGATCCGGGCATACGTACCGGGGTTAAAGTGGCTATCGTCGATCCTACCGGAAAAGTGCTGGCTACTGAGACTATTTACCCGCACCCGCCGCGCAAACAATGGGATGAGGCTATCTCCACATTAGCAAAACTGATACAAAAACACAGTGTTGATTTGGTCAGCATCGGTAATGGCACCGGCTCCAGGGAAACTGATCAACTGGTCGCGGATGTTATGAAGCGGCACAGTGAACTAAAATTTACTAAAATAACAGTTTCAGAAGCGGGTGCATCGGTTTATTCCGCATCCGAACTTGCCGCTAAAGAATTTCCCGATCTGGATGTGTCATTGCGCGGCGCAGTTTCTATAGCCAGACGCTTGCAGGATCCGCTGGCAGAACTGGTTAAAATTGACCCTAAATCCATAGGCGTGGGTCAGTATCAGCATGATGTCAATCAGTTTCAATTAGCACGGGGGCTTGATGTTGTCGTCGAGGATTGCGTAAATGCGGTTGGTGTTGATGTCAACACAGCTTCGGTGTCTTTGTTAAAACAGGTATCGGGGCTTTCCGCCAGTGTCAGTGAAAATATTGTGGCCTTCCGCAATGAAAACGGGCCTTTTGCTAATCGCAAGCAATTGAAAAAAGTGCCGCGTCTGGGCGATAAAGCTTATGAACAGGCAGCAGGATTTTTACGCGTCATGAATGGTGACAATCCTTTAGATGCCTCTGCCGTGCATCCTGAAGCCTACCCTGTAGTTGAAGCCATCATAGCCAGCACGGGAAAATCCATCCGTGATCTTATTGGTCAAAGCGGATTTTTACGCAATCTTAACCCAGCAAACTATACCAATGAACATTTTGGTCTGCCTACTGTGACTGATATTCTGCAAGAACTGGAAAAACCCGGACGCGATCCCAGGCCGGAATTTAAAAGCGTAGAATTTAAAGCAGGCATCGAGAAAATATCTGACCTTGAACCGGGCATGAGACTGGACGGCGTTGTTACCAATGTCGCCAACTTCGGCGCATTTGTTGATATTGGCGTGCATCAGGATGGTTTGGTGCATATCTCTCATTTATCCGATACTTTTATCAAAGATCCCAGAGATGCAGTAAAAACGGGGGATATGGTAAAGGTTAAAGTGCTGGAAGTAGATATAGAACGTAAACGCATTTCTTTGACTATGAAAACCAATACGGATAATGTAGAAGCCAGACCCGAACGAAATATATCAAAACAGACCACTAAGCCCAAACATCAAACACCAGCACCTCAGGGCTTAATGGCTAATGCCTTTGCAAAGGCATTGAAAAAATAAATAACACTATCTGCTATACTGAATCTTACTAACATACCCATAGGATTTGTCATGACTAAATTCAATCGCTTTTATGCTGCTTTTCTTTTCACTGGCCTGTTTATGGCTTATACCCCGACGACTCAAGCCGATATGCAGCAGGGTTATGGCGCTCAGACAGATCCAAACAAGAGCTATGTGCAAAACACCAATACTAACCCACTACGGCAACCCAGCTATGGCGATAAGATTGGTAAGAAAGCACTGAATGCTTTTGCCAACCTGACTACAGGTGTGCTGGAAATTCCAAAAAATATTATTAACACCACCAATCAAAGTAATTTCTTTTATGGCTTGATTGGTGGCGGTTTTAAAGGTTTTGTCCATACCGCCGGACGCATGGGTGTGGGTATTGCCGAGTTATTAACCTTCCCGATACCTACCCAGCCCATCGCTTACCCCCTGTTTGTCTGGGATGATTTTGATGTGGATACGACTTACGGAGACGTATATCGTTTGGATAAAACCCAAAAAGTAGTTCAACCGGTCATCGAAGCACCTGTCCCAACGCCGCCTAGAGCCCCTATAGTTGATCGCTCAGATCAGTACAATCAAGACACCAACAGAAAGCTGGATAGGATGTTCAAAAGAGAAATGCGCAAATAACGCATCATTATTTTAAATAAAAAGCCTTTCGATAATTCCGCCGGGCTTTTATGTAAACCTCTAAAAATTGCACTTCGACTGTTCGAAGCATGAATAGACGCTGCCTATGTAGATTAGGAGCCAATGGATGGATACTCTTCTGTTAGATGACGTCAGACAAGCCGAAAAAAACTCCTCCCGTAAGATGTGCCAAACACAGTAAAGTGCATCAGTTGTGATTGATGCGCTTCCTGACGTCAGCGCATCCTACAATCTTTGCTTTATTACGCGTTGCTTCAATACCGGCTTTCATATTTTTACAAAGCAAACAACTCGCGCATTTTTTGTCCGGGGCTTTCTGCCCGCATAAATACTTCACCAACTAAAAAGGCGTAAATGTCATTATCCAGCATGAGCTGTACATCGTCATGTGTGTGAATGCCGCTTTCGGTGATGATGATGCGATCGACGGGGATTTGCTTTTTTAAATCCAACGTCGTTTGCAACGCAGTTTCAAAGCTGCGCAAATTGCGGTTATTAATACCAATCAGTTTGGTATCCAGCGTTAGCGCCCGTTGCAATTCCTCGGCATCATGCACTTCCACCAACACATCCATGCCCAATTTTGTCGCGGTATCCGACAGCTCTTGCATCAAACTGTCCTCCAGTGCAGCGACAATCAGCAAAATACAATCTGCGCCTAACGCGCGGGCTTCATAGATTTGATATGGATCGATCATAAAGTCTTTTCTTAATACTGGTAATGGACAGCGCTCTCTGACCATTTGCAGGTATGCTTCCGAACCCTGGAAAAATTCCTTGTCGGTTAATACCGATAAACAGGTTGCACCATTCATGGCGTAATCCTGCCCGATTAATACAGGTTGAAAATTTTCTCTAATCACCCCTTGGCTGGGTGATGCTTTCTTGATTTCAGCAATAATCGCCGGTTTTTTTGTCGATACTTTATTTTGAATGGCGTTACAGAAGCCTCGTGGGCGTTCAACACCTGCGGCTATTTCTTCCAGATTGGCTATGGACATGCCGGATTTGCGCTTGGCAACTTCTTCGGCTTTTTTTGCCAGGATAGTTTTTAGAATATCGGGGGTGTTGGTCATGGTTTTTAGTCTGTTATAAAGTTTTTGAGTCACTTCTCGTTACTTGCCAGATTTAAACCTACGAGTTTTTTAAAACCTCGTAGGTTTAGTGTTGTTACCTGCACTAGAAGTTACATTTTTGAATAAGCGATTAACGCGTCGAGTTTAGCTCTTGCCGCACCACTGGCGATAACTAGCCCGGCTTTTTCGATACCGGCAACCAAGGAATCGGTAATATTTGCCGCATAAATCGCAGCACCCGCATTTAACTGCACAATATCTCGTGCGGCTCCGGCCTGATTATCCAGCACTGATTTTACCATCACCAGACTGGATGCCGCACCATCAACAGCTAACGTATTAAGACCTGCCCGTTTAAAGCCGAACTGTTCCGGCGTAATGGTATAAGTAGTGACTTCGCCCCCTTTAAGTTCCGCAATCGTGGTAGCGGCTGCGATGCTAATTTCATCCAGGCCGTCTTCAGCATTCACCACTAACACATGCTGGCTACCGAGTTTTTTTAATACCTGCGCCAAGGGTGTCACCCACTCTTTTGCAAAAACGCCGATTAACTGGTTGGGCGCTCCGGCCGGGTTGGATAGCGGGCCTAATAAATTAAACAGGGTTCTTACGCCCATTTCTTTACGTACATTAATGGTGTGTTTCATAGCACCGTGATGTTTGGGGGAAAATAAAAACCCGACGCCGATTTCATTAACGCAACACACTACTTGTTCAGCGTTTAAATCCAGATTAACGCCAGCGGCTTCCAGTAAATCAGCACTGCCGCAACTACTGGATACCGAACGGTTCCCGTGTTTGGCAACTTGCCCACCCGCCGCAGCCACCACAAAAGCGCAGGTGGTGGAAATATTAAACGTATTCGCACCATCGCCGCCCGTGCCGCAGGTATCTATGACGTGCTCACCGGTAATGGCAACCTTACTGGCCAATTCACGCATCACTTCAGCGGCAGCGGCAATTTCGTCTATGGTTTCACCTTTGCAGCGCAAGGCAATTAAAAAACCGCCGATTTGTGCATCGGTCGCTTTGCCGGACATGATAAGGTGCATTACATCACGCATTTCATCAGCGTTAAGATTTTGCTTATCAAGCAGTTTTTGTAGGGCTTCTTGTATGTGCATTTTAAGTAAATCTGGAAAGTTTTATAACCCGCAACTTTGTGCGTTATAAGCACCATTTAATTTCAGGGCAATCTTGGGTTGCAGATGTAGCAACCCAACCAACAGGAATCCTGAAAATCAAACTTTTTTCAAAAAACAGGTTTTGAGCACCAGCCCTTTGACTTTATCGGCATTGCATTCAATGTGTTCTTCATTATCCGTAAGACGGATATTCTTGATAACCGTGCCTCTTTTTAAAGTCACAGACGTGCCTTTTACCTTTAAATCCTTAATGACTTGCACAGAATCTCCGTCATTGAGTGGCGTTCCGTTACTGTCTTTTATATTCATCATTTGATCTCTGTGATTGTTTCTGTTTGTGGTTGGCGGCAACCAAAGGAAATTTTTCCGGGTGCTTAATCATTTCCACAGTCAAATCAACATCAATCTTTGACCAGTGAAAATGTCCGCGCGAGACTTCTTCAACCTCGATAATGGCATTCACGGGCTGATTTTTGAACCAGGGAAAATCCTGGTACGACATGAACAACTCCTCTTGACCAGTCAGCAGCCATACGCCATGACTGGAAATATGTGTGATTTCAACAGGAAAAGTGTTGTCGCCATGCGCTAACGAGTTCGTCATAATGCTTCTCCACAAGTGCTTCGATATTGTTGAGTTGTTTTTTTGAATACTGGTCTGTGTTAGCAAGTTCGATTTTAGGTTCCAGCCAAAATTTAGCTTCGCCATCCCCGGATACAATATGAACGTGCATGCGCAATTCTTCTCTGGAAAAGAAAAAGAACCGGTATCCACCCTCTTTAAATACCGTTGGACTCATCTTTCCAAAAAATTCCTCAACAACTCATGCCCAAATTCCGTCAATATCGACTCAGGATGGAATTGTACGCCTTCGATGTCCAGGGTTTTGTGTCTGACACCCATGATTTCATCCATGTTACCTGCTTCATCCTGCGTCCAGGCAGTTATTTCCAGGCAATGAGGCAGGGTAGACTGTTCGATGACCAGAGAATGATAACGGGTGGCAGTGAACGGATTGTTCAATCCTTTAAACACACCGAGATTGTGATGATAAATAGCCGAGGTTTTACCGTGCATGATGCTTTTGGCATGGATGATATTGCCGCCAAAGGCGTAACCTATGCTTTGATGACCCAGACAAACACCCAAAATAGGCATATGTCCTGCAAATTTTAAAATGGTATCAACCGAGACGCCCGCTTCTTTGGGCGTGCATGGGCCTGGGGAAATAACTATTTTATCCGGTGCCAGTTTTGCTATATCTTCAATAGTTACTTGATCATTGCGCACGACGCTAACATCTGCGCCCAATTCACCCAAATATTGCACCAAGTTATAAGTAAACGAGTCGTAGTTATCGACCATGACCACTTTTACTGCGCTCATGCCTGCTCTCCTTCCAGGCCAGCTTCGGCCATACTGACGGCGCGGAAGATGGCGCGGCCTTTGTTCATGGTTTCGTCCCATTCGCTTCTGGGCACGGAATCGTAAACGATACCGGCACCGGCTTGTATATGTAGCATATTGTCTTTGATAACAGCGGTTCTAATGGCGATGGCGGTATCCAGATTACCGGACCAGGCGATATAGCCGACCGCGCCTGAATAAATGCCGCGCTTTACCGGTTCCAGTTCATCAATAATTTCCATAGCGCGTATTTTTGGCGCACCGCTCACGGTTCCGGCTGGAAAGGTCGCCGCGAGCACATCAAAGGCGTTTTTACCTTGTTGTAAGGTTCCGGTGACATTGGAGACGATGTGCATGACATGAGAATAACGTTCGACGATCATTTTATCGGTCAGTTGTACTGTGCCGATTTCAGCAACACGGCCTGCATCGTTGCGGCCCAGGTCAATCAGCATCAAGTGTTCCGCCAGTTCTTTCGGGTCTGCCAATAATTCGTGTTCCAGGGCAATATCCTGTTCAGGTGTTGCACCGCGTCTGCGGGTTCCGGCTATCGGGCGCACGGTGACAGTATTATCTTCCAACCTGACCAGTATCTCCGGCGATGAGCCGACGATATGAAAACCGTCCAGATTCAGGTAGAACATGTAAGGTGATGGATTCAGGCAACGCAGGGCGCGGTATAAATTCAGCGGCGAGGCGGTATAAGGTATGGACATGCGCTGTGATAACACGACCTGCATGATGTCGCCATCGGTGATGTAATCCTTGGCTTTCAATACGGCATCTTCAAAACCCTGTTGGGTAAAGCCCGAGACAAAATCAGCTTCTTCAACGGTGCAGGGTTTAGCATGTTTTTGGGGTTTGGCTTGCATTTCGCGCAGTTTGACCGCCAGTTCAGACACTCGCGCAACAGCACGATTATACGCATCGGCTTCTTCGGGATTAGCGTGAGTCAGCAACAACACCTTGCCGGACAGATTATCAAACACCAGTATTTCTTCTGACACCATCAGTAAAATATCAGGGCAACCTAATGGATCAGGCTTTTCCGTGCCACACAGACGCGGCTCAATGTAGCGTATAGTTTCATAACCGAAATAACCCACCAGGCCGCCATTAAAACGCGGCAAATCGGCAATATCGGGTACTTTATAGCGTTGCGTAAATTCTTCTATCCAGACTAGCGGATTGTCGTGTGCCACTGTTTCCAGCAATTCACCGTTTTGTTCCAAACGAATTTGCTTGCCGTTGATTTTAACGACGGTTTTACAGGGCAATCCAATGATGGAATAACGACCCCATTGCTCACCGCCGTGGACAGATTCAAATAAATAGGAATACGCGCCATCAGCAAGTTTCAAATAAGCACTTAAAGGCGTATCCAAATCAGCCAGGACTTCGCGGCTAACCGGAATACGGTTGTAGCCTTGTTGGGCATAGTGATTAAATTGTTCTCGGGTCATGGTGTTATTCGAATAGTTGTAAATCAATAACCTGATTTAATAAGCGGAAATGCTTATTCAGCGAGTAAATGGCATGGTCATGTTGTTTTGAATTTTGAGCGATAAGCAAGTCCAGAATTCCTACTCCATTAATACCCGTATTTAAACACGCTATTTGCCATTGCGTTATTTCAGCCCAATCTATTTTCAAGGGTAACAGTGTGATGCTTCGCAATAATTCAACAGTTTTGTGTTGCTTTTTTATGATTAAAAAAGGTACTAATTCTGCAAGAATAATATCATTAATAACAATTAGATTATCTTCGAGCAGACTGTCTAATTTGGTAGAGTTGGCTCCGCTTTTAAAAAAATCAATCCAAATGGAAGTATCAACCAGAATGTGCATTGCGGTTTCTAAGTAAATCCATGTCCATATCAAGGTTAATCTTGCCTTTATAAGCCCTTAGCTCCGCGACTTTATTTTTTTTTATCAGCTCTTGCAGAGCAACTATAATAACTTCAGTTTTTGTTTTAATATCAGTTAATTGCATGGCTTCATTCATTAGCTCATCGGGTAAATCAAGTGTTGTTTTCATTCTTGCAGACCTCTGTTGTGAGTAACTTGCTAGTATCGTGGGTTAACGACTGTATCGTTAACCCAATTCTTCGAAATCCTTTTCTTGAGAAGATTGTTTTGCGGCTTCGTGATTAAGTCCGAGCCTAAAGTAATGGATAAGGTCGTAAATCTCTATGAGTTTAGCTTCGGGAATATATTTTAATTCGTTGATAATATCATCTTGAATCATATGTAAGTCCTGTTAGTTTGATGATGGGTTTCGCTATCGCTCTACCCATCCTACACGCTATTTTTGTTCACTCTTTAGACTGCTTGTTGGAGTCTGCGGAGATGCCGTATTTGTTGGCTGCGCTGTTTGATTTTCTACGGGCTTGGGTTGTAACGCCGCAACACCATTAAAACTTTTTCTTAAATTGCTTGGAGCTAAGTTTGATATGCCATTTACGCTATCACAAACGGATATGCGATTACTTACTTGCTTATTATTTTCGTTTGCCATTTGTGTAACCTTAGTTGTATAAGAACTGATTGCTGATGAAATGCCTATAACTGCTGCAAAAAGAACAGCAATACCAAAAGACCAAATTGCCACATTGTCAAGAATCGCCAAGCTATGGTCAGATTCTTGTTCCCCTTGAAAAACTTTCTCAATATGAGACCTATTTTTCTTGAATATCACTAGCACACACTAAGCAAATAAGAAAACTAATCATTGCTGCAATGTAAAGAATAAGTGTTTCAGCTGATGGAACACCAACTGTTCTAATCAACGTTATTAGTAAACCAATTCCGCCAGCTGATAGTGTAAAAAGGCTTTTGTCATGCTCAAGAGACGTGTTGTACCAAGCAGTAACACCAGCTGTATAAAATGCTACCTCTTTCTTCTCATTAATATCTTCGGCTGCCATGGTTTAGTCTTCTTACTAAATATTATCGTTCACGCGCCAGCACGTAGCCTCGGTGTAACGCAGTAGAATCGAGCATAATAGGAAATCTATACGCCTTCGATTCTGTATTACTCCATTGAGGGTACTTGTTCTTATGTGAGCTCTAAGCGTCGTTCAATGCGATCCAAACGTTCGCTAAGCCGGTCAATTGTAATTTGCTGCCCAACCTGGCTTTCGTAATAATCTGAAGCATCACGTTTAACTGCGCCCATGCCGCGTTCAAGAGCCGTTAATCGGTGTTTAATGTCTGCCATATCGCCATCATGTTTGTTGCGAAATTCTTTAAGCTCTCCGCGCAAGGCTTTTAGATGCTCAATGACGATATTATCTATGTTGTCGGTCATCTTAATGCTCCCGATTGAAATGTTAGTATTTAGAATAAGGCTGGGTTGGCGATAGCGTAAACCAACACATCGAAGCGGCCTACAATCACAAAACTCGGTAGGATGGGTAGAGCGATAGCGAAACCCATCACATCGGTGTTTGATTATGATGGGTTTCGGCTATCGCCTCTACCCATCCTACAAAACTAAACAGCCAGCGCCAATTCCGCACGCATTTCATCAATGACTTTTTTGTAATCAGGCTGGCTGAAAATCGCTGAACCTGCAACAAACGTATCCGCACCCGCCGCTTTAATAGCGCGGATATTGTCAGTTTTTACGCCGCCGTCAATTTCCAGGCGAATATTTAACCCGCTGTCGTCAATCCGTTTTCTGACCAGCTTTAATTTATCCAGTGCTGACGGGATAAACGATTGTCCACCGAAGCCTGGATTTACTGACATCAATAAAATCATGTCCAGTTTATCCATAACATAATCTAGGTAATGCAGCGGTGTGCCTGGGTTAAATACAAGCCCTGCTTTGCAACCGGAATCTTTAATTAATTGCAGGGTGCGGTCGATATGCACAGAGGCTTCGGGATGGAAAGTGATAATGCTGGCTCCAGCCTTGGCAAAGTCTGGAATAAGACGATCAACCGGCTCAACCATTAAATGCACATCAATCGGCGCCGTTACGCCGTGTTTTCTTAAGGCTTCACAAACCAGCGGCCCGATGGTCAGATTGGGTACAAAATGATTGTCCATAACATCAAAATGCACAACATCGGCACCATCGGCTAAAACTTTATCAACTTCCTCGCCTAATTTTGCGAAATTTGCTGACAATATGGAGGGGGCAATCCAGTTTTCGTTCATGTTCTGTTCCTCTGTGTAAAATTAGTTATTATATCTTTTTTTTATTGCTTGATCTTCGTTATAAAATAACGGCGCTTGCCATCATACAGGAAATGTAATCAATGAAACTAGTGACCTTTACTCATAATAACCACTCGCGTGTCGGCGCAGTTATTGGTGATGCCGTTGTTGATAGTAAAGGCTGCGCTGATATTCCCGCTTCTATGATCGAATTTCTTGGTGCAGGCTCCAAGGCATTGCTGGCCATGCAGGAACTGATTGACAAGGGTGGCGCACGCATTGCCTTGAATGAGATTAAGCTGAATGCCCCGGTGCCCAGGCCGGGTAAATATCTGGGAATTGCCCTGAACTATGCCGACCATATTGCCGAAACGGGCCGTGAACAACCCGAATATCCCAGTTTTTTTACCAAGCAAAGCAGTTGTATTATTGGCTGCGGCGATGCCATACACCGGCCTAAGGTATCCGATAAGCTGGATTATGAAGGTGAACTGGCTTTTGTTATCGGTAAACGCTGCCGCCATGTTCCCCTCGATAAGGCACATCAAGTGATTGCCGGTTTTACGATTGCTAATGATGTATCGGTGCGCGACTGGCAAATGCACTCACCTACTTTGATGGTCGGCAAATCATTCGATACTTGTGGCCCGTTAGGCCCCTGGATAGTCACTCCTGATGAGCTTGGCGATCCTCATAATCTGGCTATTAAAACCTGGATTGATGATGAGTTGCGGCAGAATGGCAACACCCGGCAAATGCTTTTTAATTGTTATGAAATGATCGCTTATTTATCGCAAGCCATGACGCTGGAACCGGGCGATGTGGTTACAACAGGCACACCCAGCGGCGTGGGTGTAAAAATGCAGCCGCGCGGCTATATGAAACCGGGGCAAACCGTCAGAATTGAAATTGCAGGCATTGGCACACTGTCCAATCCGGTTATTGAAGAGCCGGATAATCTGGCAATTTATTAACGTTATCAACTACCCTTGCCAAGATGAAAAAAACTTAATCTCCTTTGCCACGCTTTATCAACAGGTCTGATTGGCAACGGAAACAAGACTGTCACCTTCAGCCCGCCAAATTGAGACACGCCTAAAATCAGGTCAGCATTATGAATCCCGGCAATACGTTGCACGATGGAAAATCCAAGCCCCGTGCCCTTTGCAGCACTTGCCGTTTCAACACAGCGATGAAAGCGTTCCAGGGATTTTTCATATTGATCGGGAGCTATGCCAGGCCCTGAATCTTCAACACAGAGTTGTAAATGCTTCTCTTGCCCCGTCACGGTTATTAACACATTGCCTTTGGCGGGGGTATATTTAATGGCGTTATCGATAATATTCCGAATCAATATAGCAACCAATGGCGCGTTGACGACAACCGGTACGGCATTTTCTTCAACAAACTCGATAAGAACTTGTTTTTTATGTGCTTCCGGTTCCAAATCGGTAATAACATGAATGACTTCACGGCTCACCATCGTATTTTGTTTGGTTAAAAACTCTGTATTGGATTCAATTCGCGAGAAGGTCAGTAATTGCTGCACCATGTAAGACATTCTATTGACGGCTTGCTTAATGCGGGAAAGCGCCTGTTTACGTACCTCCTCATCGGTTGTTCTTAAGGCGACATGCGCCTGTGTCAACAATCCGGCCAACGGTGTCCTTAATTCATGCGACGCATCGGCAGTAAAGCGGCGCTCATGTTCAAAAGCCCGTTCAAGCTGGACAAAAAGATTATTGATTTCATTAACTACCGGCACAATTTCATTGGGCAGTCTTTTGATGGATAGCGGCTTAAGATAGCTGGCTTCGCGTTTGGCGAGCGCTTTTTCCAATCTGTTGATAGGTTTTAGCGATAAACCCACAATAAACCAAATGACTACCCCTAAAAAAGGCAGGCCAATAAGAAACTGGGTAACCAATTGTGATGATATTTCATCCGTTAATTCTGCACGAATCTCTTCTTTTTGGGCGACATGGATAACATATTCACCGGTTGAGTTTGCAATACTGAATATATGCCACTCATGCCCATCAATCTTAGTTTCGGTAAAGCCATGATCTGACGAAGAAAAAGCAAATTTTGGCGCACTATCCGAACGTAACATCAACCCATCTTCTTTAGACCATAACTGAAAAGCAATTTTTCTTTCGTATTTATGCCCTAGGGCATTCGCCTGTAACAGATCATCAAATATCGGCCATAACTGATCATCAATATTGGTTTGGGTAAAACCATGAACTGAAAACGTAGGTGCGT
>JAYTJI010000048.1:0-3653 GCA_043731245.1 Methylococcaceae bacterium
CGTGCTTCCTTGAGCAATTCGGTTGCTTCCTGATCGCCTCGGCTGGCAGTAATGGACAGCCATTTCTCGGCTTCTCCGGGGTCTGACCCCAATTCGCCAAGGCCGGTCAAATAAAGTCTGCCAAGTGCCTTTTGCGCATCCAAGTCACCTTTCTCTGCGGCATCACGCATCCAATTAATTGAACGGTAACTGTCTTGGCGTACGCCATCACCTCTAAAAAGACGCAGCGCAAGATCATAAGCGGCACGCGGATCATTTTTAGCAAGCGCTTCCAAAGCGGCTATTCTCCCCCCTGGATCATCTTCCGGCGCATCTTTTGCCGGATCAAAAGACGCGTAATTATGCGGACGTTCAACACAGCCGCTAGAGTCGCATATTGTGACAGTATCCTTTTTGGGTTCTTTATGCGCACAGGCTGTAATGGACAATAATAACGAAACTATCATTAATCTTTTTGCGGCGACAACTTTAGCGTTCATTAGTTTCTTCTCCTTAATTTTATTTTGATATATTATGTCTTTATTGTGCATGGTAGCTAAATTTTATTCAACATGGACTATTTCATTCAACGATGGTTTGTAATCCTTTAACGTGGAGAATTTAAGTATGACCGCAAGACCAATAAACAAATTATCAGTATTAGTGACTGCAATGGCATTGAGTGCTTGTGTACAGCCGGGCGTACAAACGGGCGGGAGCTCAAACCTGGTGTCAGGTTCAGCGGGCGGTGCAACCAGCGTGAATGCTAACAAGTCCCTGGAACATTGTAGCAGTCCATTAGGAACGCTTGCCGTGAGTGATGGCAGAATTAGTGGCTCCAGCCACGTAACCACAATTGATCCTTTACTTCGCCTGGCTGTTCAGCAATCCAATTGTTTCGTCATTACCTCTATCGGTAATTTGGCAACTAACGCGCAGCTTGACCGCATTCTCGACCAACAAAGAAATTCCGGTGAAATCCGCGCTGGCTCCAAACAGCATAAAGGACAACAAGTTGCAGCCGACTATTTTTTAGATCCTCAAATAATCATCAATAACGAAACGACTGGCGGAGGCAGTGCCGGCGCAGGCGGGGCTTTAATAGGCCTTGGACTTGGGGCGGCAGGATTGGGTGGTCTTGGTGCATTGGCAGGAGCTCTTGCTGCAACGGGTGTTACCGAAACTAAAGTCACGGATGTCGCGCTTACTCTTACTGACATTCGTTCCAGAGTGCAAGTTGCCATTTCCTCTGGTAGCGCAACTGCGACCAATCTCAGTGCTTCCGGTGCCGGCGCTTTCGGTGGATGGGGCGGGCTTTTTGGGGGAGCAGCAGGAGCCAGTCTCGGTACTTATAGTAGAACGCCTGACGGTATATCTACGGCTGCCGCTTTTTTCGACGCTTATAACGGCATGGTGCAATCACTTAGAAATTATAAGGCACAGGATGTAAAAGGCGGATTGGGCCGTGGCGGGCAGCTTCAAGTAAATTAAGATTTTCTATAATTACATCCTCTCCGAATTGGAGAGCATGTGACCCAGTAAGGTGGGTAGGCTTCTTTGCCCACCGTTTAGCGTCACCGCGTTTATTCCGCGTGGGCAGAAAAGCGCTGCCCAGCTTATCTGCTACCCATCTTACGGGTTAGCGTTCCTCAAGTTCCCTTTTCAATACTTGTAAGAACTTTAGTAGTTCCCGTAGGCATTAGCGATCTTACATAAGGTAACTGTAAATAGTTTTCTAAACCTGGATAGTTTGCATCCGTGTTAGTTAGGCGTTGTGCAGGTATGCTAAAGCCCGCATAAATAGCACATCCACCATTGTCTGCAAGAGTGGCTTTTATTATAACTATGTTGGAATTTCGTATATTTTGTAACGCAGGTGTCTGGGCTAGAATTACACTTGAATCTAATTTACTTATTACAAGTTGCTCATAATATAGTGTGGAAGTGGCTAATTCATCACGGACTAAACTTTTAACAGAACCATCACCAGCTACATAAGGGATATTGAAAGATGCTGTATAATTTATTACTGCGCTAGTAGCTATTTCATTAGTTTTAATAGGTTTTACTAAATTTACACCTCTGTAATTAGTTATTTCGTAGCTAAACTCTTGGTCAGTACATAAAGGATTTTTCTTTACATTTATACCAATAGCTTGGGATGCTTGAATTGTAGTAGATACTACAAATAAAGTTATTAATAATATTAATTTTTTCATTCTATTCTCTATATGTTTAATTACCTCTAACTATATAGTTCACGCGAGACTTTTACTAGCCACTTCATAAACGTCTTTAGAAATAGCATCGGTAGTCATTATCCTTTCCAATTGGGCTTTCATTAGCGCCTGCCTGCCTTCATCATATCTGCGCCACGACGTTAACGCACTTAACATGCGTGATGCAACCAGCGGGTTTAAGGTGTTGAGTGCAATGATCTGGTCTGCGAGAAATTGATAGCCTTGTCCATTTGCGGCATGAAAATGCAATGGATTCGTCTGACTGAATGCGCCAATCAAGGCTCTCACCCGATTTGGATTTTTTAAATCAAAGGCAGGGTGCTGCATTAATGCCTGAACGGTGGCAAAGGTATCCGGGTTATGGCTGGATGCTTGTAGTGCAAACCATTTATCAATCACCAGTGCTTCCGCTTGCCATTGCAGGTAAAACCTGGCCAGACACTCTTGCTTGGCGGGATGAGTGCCGCTCGCAACGACGGCTAATGCAGCCATTTGATCGGTCATATTTTTAGCCGTATCAAATTGTTGCTGCGACCATTGTTGAATGTCCTGTTGTTCAAGTCTGCCTAAATAAGCTAAACAAGTGTTTTTGATGCGCCTGCGGCCAATAGCACCAGCATCAAATAATCCTGACTCATCCTTATGACACTCCAGGTATAAGCTTTTAAACTGTGTTTGTAACTGTTGGGCTAAAGTCAGCACGACAAACTCACGCGCCTTATGAATGGCTACTACATCAACAACCTGCATTTGTTCTGCCAGATAAGTTTCTGAAGGCAGTCCTAATAATAAAGAAAAATACGACAAGTCATCCCAAGATTGAGCCATGACCTGCTTAAAGGCCGTGACAATCATTGGATTAATCTGCATAGCCTGACCGCTTTGTATATCAGCGATCAGCCCTGCAATAACCTGTCCTGCGAGTTGCTGTCCTGCTTCCCAGCGATTAAAAGTATCGCTGTCATAGCTTAGTAAAAACGCCAGCTCTTCAAGGCTACGTTCCATGACCAGCTTAACGGGCGCTGAGAAGCCCCTTAAAATAGAAACAACAGGTTGTTCTTTTAGATCGGTAAAGGTAAAAGTTTGTTCGGCCTGGATTAGTTGTAAAACGACTTCATCTGTCTTACTGCCTTGCACAACACACGACGCGACTGAGCCATCCTTGTTGATTAAACCGACAGTGACCGGAATATGCAGCGGCTCTTTAACGGTTTGTCCAGGCGTAGGCGGACAATGTTGCTTGATGGTTAACGTCAGGGTTTGTGCTAAAGAGTTGTATGCTTGCTGAACCGTTAATACCGGCGTTCCTGCCTGTGCATACCAGCGACGAAATTGGGTTAAATCAACGGCATTAGCGGCTTCCATCGCATTAATAAAATCATCGCAGGTTACCGCTTGACCATCATGGCGTTCAAAGTATAAATCACTGCCTTT
>JAYTJI010000049.1:0-7933 GCA_043731245.1 Methylococcaceae bacterium
TTAGTTTAGTTGAGTTATTAAGGCTTGCATAGGCAGGAGGGAGTTTATGCTGAGCAAGATTACTGAAAATTGATTTTTATCTGATAGTAACCTGAGGAATGAGATTACTGTTCTTTATACAGGGGGATATTTACGCGGATTTTGTGCCTAAACGACTGCAATAAACGCACTACATTACATCAAATCGCATAGTTAAAACTTAATGCAGGTTCTAACGCTATAAAATACTTATACCCCATCAAGGCTTAGCGAATATTTCAGCTACCCATCAAAAGAGCAGCTGATATACCGTGCCGTTCTGCTTAGGTAGTGTTTGAACGAAAAAGCCACAAGCCACGCTACAAAAGGGATGCCTCGATTTATTAGGCGCGAAGATTTTTTATCCAACCTTGTCGTTTTGCACAGAAGTGATGTTTAGCGGCACTTACAGGGTTAGCATTATCGAAACTCCATCATTTCTTCTGAATTTTTGTAAATCTTCGATTCATTATTTTGCCTGTAAGGCTCTATTTATATGGTCTTCAGCGTTTCCGTTCAGGCACTATCTAAACCGCTAAAATCAGGGCGTTTTTCCATACCTAATACATTGACGCACTGTAATCGAACGAATACAATTAAATCATGCTTACGATACGCACTCTCCCAAAGTTTGATTCTTGGCTTTCTGGCCTACGGGATGGCATGACCAAACGCCGGTTAGTGGCTCGACTGAGAAAAGCCCAGCTTGGTAATATGGGCGACATCAAGCCGGTAGGTGAAGGAATATTTGAAATGCGTGAACATTTCGGCCCTGGCTGGCGTATTTATTATGTGCAGCGAGGAGCTGTGATAATTGTAATGTTGGGCGGCGGCGATAAGTCTACCCAGGCCGCAGATATTGCCGATGCCAAACAGTTGGCCGATTCTTTGGAGGATTAAACCATGACCAATAAAATTAATATTGCCAGCCTACCTGAATTCGATGCTTCGCACTATCTGGATAGTGACGTCGCGATTGCAGAGTATTTGACTGCTATCATCGATAATGGAGATTCTGCGCTACTGGCGGCAGCATTGGGTGACATTGCCCGTGCGCGTGGCATGTCGGAGATAGCCCGTTCAGCAGGACTCACACGCGAAGCGCTTTATAAGGCTCTTCGCCCCAATGCGCACCCTCGTTTCGATACCATTTCTAAAGTCTGTAAGGCGCTTGGGGTTAAACTCAATGTAGAGGCTATTTAAGCTTTCATCATTCGCTTGGACGGCAAAGTGAGATGATATGCGATAGGCCATAAAATCATATCGTTTTGTCTACTGTTTGGTGGTTTTGAACGCTGTACGGCGGCTTCGCCGACAGGCAAACCGCCTTAAATGGAACAGATGGCGTCGCTTGTCACACGAGTTTTTCCAATCTGTATTTTAGCGCTACGCTTAAATTGACTTACCCCAAAAATACCGATAGCAAACATAACAACTCTTTAAATTTAGTAGGGCAATCTTTATATCATACCCCACTTTATCTCATCTTTTTAGTGGTCATAATTATGGCTTTCATTAATCTACAAAAAATATTACTGCTAATAAAACTTATCGTTTGGCAAATCAAGACAACTGGTCGTATCATTAGAAATGCCTAGAAAAACACAAAAACAAACCAATCGGGAAAACCTGTTAAACCAAGGCGTAGCTTTGCTTATGCAGCAGGGTTATCACGGCACCGGACTGAAAGAAATTCTGGATGCTGTACAAATTCCTAAAGGCTCTTTTTACAATTATTTTGGTAGTAAAGAAAACTTTGCTGCGGAAGCCATTCAGTATTATATAAATCCCTTTATAAATCAGTTAAACAGCCATTTACAAAATTCAGACCATGATGCCTTAGGCGCTATAAAGCGTTATTTTAATGAACTGATTACCGAGCTGGAAAACGCTGAGTTTAAAGGTGGTTGCTTATTGGGTAATTTGATGGGCGAAATCGGTGATACCAGCGAACTGTGCCAAAAATCCTTGCATTCGGCAGTCCAGCGCTATCGAAATTTATTCCAGCAGGGCCTGCTCAAGGCTCAGCAAGAGGGCAGCGTAAGAACCGACAAAACAGCGGAAGATATGGCTGATTTATTGGTTAATATGTGGCAGGGTGCCTTATTAAGGATGAAAATTGAGCAATCATCGACGCCGCTCAAACAATGTTGTGAGCATTTATTAGGTGATTATTTTAAGGCCTAATGTTATTATTTTTCAAGACGACCAGTCGTATTTTATACTAACCAGGAGACATTACTATGCCAAAATATATTATCGAACGCGAAATTCCCGGCGCAGGTTCATTAACAGCTCAGGATCTGCAAGGCATATCGCAAAAATCATGCGGTATTCTTAATGATATGGGGCCAAAAATTCAGTGGGTAGAAAGCTATGTAACTGACGACAAGGTTTACTGTGTCTATATCGCACCCGACGAAGCAACCGTAAAAGCACATGCTGAACAAGGTGGATTTCCAGCCAATCGCGTTTCCCAGATTAGAAGCATGATTGATCCTACGACCGCCGAAAGTTAAAAGCTCTCCTGATTAGCAGGGAGCTTCAGCCTGCACCGTCATACTGGCATGGATGCCAGTATCCAGTCACATGGATGTGAATGCATGGAGTCCAACTCGAGCGGCAGAGCACTTCGAAAGTTACCATCCATGGCGCTGGATTCCGGCTTCCCTGCCGGAATGACGGATTTTTTAGCGTCGGCTAGCATTTTGTTAATCAGGAAAACTCTTGTTCGTGGCGCGAGAACTTACAGAGCGCTCGTGAATCCAAATAATTATAATTTAAGAGAGAGGATATGAGGATGAAAACAACCAACAATAAAAACTGGCCACTAACCCGCTTAATCACCGCTTGCGCGTTTGCCGCATCAACCCTTGCGCTGGCGGGCATAAGCATAACCTCCGCACAGGCTGATGAAACCTGCCAATCTCCCTACATGGCTAAAATCGTCGGACAAGAAGACTTTATTTATGTGTGGACCCTGGGTGCAGAAGGTATCGGCGATGAACAGGACAAACTCGTCACAGTAGACGTAAACCCCAAATCTGCCAATTATGGCAAGGTCGTGGGCAGCCTTTCAGTCGGCGGACGTAACGAAGCCCATCATTCCGGTTATACCGATGATCGTCAGTATTTATGGGCGGGCTCGCTGGATACCAACAAACTGTTTATTTTTGATGTCCACACTGATCCTGCCAAACCCAAGCTAACCAAAACCATCACCGATTTTGTGGCAAAAAGCGGCGGCGTAGTGGGCCCTCACACCACTTATGCCCTGCCTGGCCGCATGATTATTACCGGGCTGTCTAATAACAAAGACCACGGCGGTCGCACCGCCGTTGTTGAATATACTAATGAAGGCGAATACGTCGCCACGCACTGGACACCTACCGATAGCAACCTTGAAGGGGCTATTAAAACCGGAAAATACGCCGATGGTTACGGGTATGACCTGCGTGTTCTACCCAGACGTAACCTGATGCTGACTTCATCGTTTACGGGTTGGTCTAATTACATGATGGATTTCGGCAAAATGCTCGCCGACCCTGAAGCCATGAAGCGCTTTGGCAATACGGTCGTGCAGTGGAATTTGCATACCAAGCAGCCGAAAAAAGTCTTTGATGTGCCCGGAGCGCCACTGGAAATCCGTTGCGCGTGGGGTGAAAATCACAACTACTGCTTTACCAGCACCGCCCTCACCTCAAAAATCTGGCTGATCTACGAAGACAAAGAAGGCGCATGGCAAGCCAAAGAAGTTGCCGATATTGGCGAACCCAGCAAAATTCCATTGCCTGTGGATATATCCATACAAAGCGACGACAAAATGCTCTGGGTTAATACCTTTATGGACGGTAAAACTCGTGCGTTTGATATATCCGATCCCTTCAAACCGAAACAAGTGTTTGAGCAAAAAATCGGTGCTCAGGTCAATATGGTATCATCCAGCTGGGATGGTAAACGCCTTTATTATACCTCTTCATTGCTGGCTAATTGGGACAAAAAAGGCGTTGATAACGAGCAGTATTTAAAAGCTTATGACTGGGATGGCAAGCAATTGAAAGAAAAATTTTCGATAGACTTCACCAAAGAAAAACTGGGGCGTGCGCATCAAATGGTTTTGAACGCTTATTCGCTTTATAGTGCAAATAACCCGGCGGCCTCGAAAAATCTGTTATCAAAAATGGATTTGAAGAAATAAATAGCAAAACCATTAACCGGGATGACGCTTTGCGAAATCCCGGTTAATTTTCTTAGAAATTTTTCCTTCCTCCCAATGCCATCAACGGCTCATAGCCGCTTTTTCATCGAAAACTTCCGTCTATTTTGATGATTCATCAATCAAAACCATCGAACACAGATACATTTTGTAGGTTGTAAGCCAGCCTAATAATTGTATGTTGCTTAATAATTCTCTATGATTGCAAGCTTTATAGCCAACTCTTTTGCTCAACAATATCGGGAGATAAGATGAAATTAATAACAGCTATCATTAAACCGTTCAAAATGGATGATGTTAGAGAAGCATTATCTGAAATAGGCGTTGCCGGTGTTACTGCAACAGAGGTTAAAGGCTTTGGCCGTCAAAAAGGTCATACTGAATTATACAGAGGCGCCGAATATGTGGTCGATTTTCTGCCTAAAGTTAAGCTGGAAATTGCCGTTGCTGATGATATGGTAGAAAAAGCAGTTAGCACCATCGTGAAAGCCGCTAATACAGGGAAGATTGGCGATGGCAAGATATTTGTTTCAAATCTGGAACAGGTTGTTCGCATTAGAACGGGTGAAACCGGAGAGGATGCGATCTAAGTCGCCTAGGAAAAAAACGATGTCTTGTACCCTAAATAAAAAGCTGCTAACAGGTTTGCTGTTATTTCCCGCAGTGGCTTCAGCGGATCAATTAAATCAAGCCAATACGGCCTGGGTTTTAACCTCTACAGCATTGGTTTTGTTTATGACAATCCCCGGCTTATCATTGTTTTATGCCGGATTAGTGAGAAGCAAAAACGTGTTATCGGTGTTAATGCAGTGTTTTGCCATTACCTGCATGGTTTCCATTCTTTGGCTTGCGGGTGTTTACAGTTTTATTTTTGCCGATGGCGGTGAACTGCAAAAGTTCATAGGCGGCGCTTCCAAAGTATTTCTGCCGAACATAGGAACGGAATCATTGATAGGTGATATTCCAGAATCGGTTTATTTCATGTTTCAAATGACCTTTGCCATTATTACGCCCGCTTTAATTGTTGGTGCTTTTGCCGAACGCATGAAATTCTCGGCGATGCTATGGTTTAGTAGTTTATGGCTCATTATTGTTTATTTACCGATCTGTCACTGGATATGGGGCGGCGGCTGGCTGGCTGATTTGGGCGTGATGGATTTTGCCGGTGGTATTGTTATCCATGTGAATGCAGGGGTTGCCGCGTTAGTCTCCGCCCTGGTGTTAGGCAAAAGAAAAGGTTTTCCAACCACTGCTATGCCGCCACACAACATGACCATGGTCGTAACAGGCGCTGGCATGTTATGGGTCGGCTGGTTTGGCTTTAATGCGGGTAGCGCTTTAACAGCAGACGGTCGCGCAGGAATGGCGATGCTGGTGACCCATATAGGCGCGGCATCAGGGTCTTTAACCTGGATGTTTATTGAATGGAAACGTTTTGGTAAGCCCAGTGTATTAGGTATAGTTACCGGCATGGTGGCAGGTTTAGGCACGATTACACCGGCTTCCGGTTTTGTTGGCCCTGCGGGTGCGTTGGTGATTGGGGTTACTGCGGGCTTTGTGTGTTTTTATGCCACCCAATATGTAAAGCGAACGTTAAAAATTGATGATTCTTTGGATGTATTTCCTGTTCACGGTATAGGCGGCATTACCGGATCACTATTGACCGGCGTTTTTGCTGCCAGCAGCTTAGGCGGCCTGGGTTTAGCTGAAGGCGTTTCTATCATGGATCAAGTCAGTGTTCAGGCTTTGGCAATTATGGTGACGATCTCCTGGAGCGCTTTTTTTAGTTACCTGATTTTGAAAGGATTAGACAACTTGATAGGCTTGCGTGTAACACCCGATGAAGAGGTGCAAGGGCTTGATACGGTTCTGCATGAAGAAACGGGGTATCTTGATTTATAAAGGCTTTCAGGTTGCCAGGGCACAAAAGGCGGCCTTAGAAGTCGCTTTTTGTTGAACGGAAGATAATTCTGATTAAATCTCGCTGAGGAGCTTATGGAAATTCGACACCTAGTAGCCAAGATTAAAAAACCTTTTTTTATAATAGGTGGCTTTTTAGTTATTTATGCCCTAGTCGGCAGTTATATTCTACCAGCTGTATTAAAGTCGAAAATTCCTGAAATCATCCAACAGGAAACCGGAAGAAAGGCATTAATTTCAAACGTTCAGGTTCAACCATTTCCCTTCGCTGTAAGCCTCACGGACTTTCAAATCAAAGAGCATAACGGCAAGCCCTTTGCAGCATTTGATGCTTTTTATGTCAAAGTAGGGCTGTTTCAATCAATAAAACAATTGGCATTGGTTTTCGATAAAGTTTCGATTAAAAAACCTTTTATTCATGTCGCCAAACAAAAAAATGGGGCATTCAATTTTCAGGATTTGATCAAGGCCAAAGCTGACAATAAGAAAGAAAAGCCACAACCATTCCCTGTAAATATCTCCAAATTATCCTTATCAGAGGGAAAGCTGGTATGGGAAGATGCCAGCATTGCCAAGCCGGTAATAGAGGATATTAATCCGATAAATCTCGATATTGAGAATTTTACTACGCACGCCGATAAGCAAGCCAGTTTGGGTTTGTCCCTGTCCTTGACGTCGGGTGGGCATTTAGACTGGAAGGGCACAGTCAGCTTAAAACCATTATCGTCAGAAGGGCACATTAAGCTGGATAAGGTAAAGCTGGAAACTATTTTGGCGCTGGCTTTACCAGACATGCCCTTTGGTTTAAAAGGACATGAACTACTCGATGCAAATTATAAGGCCAGCTATACTGATAATATTTTGAAGATTGTAATCAATAAAGGTGTAGCTGAAGTTCGCGACTTTCAATTTTTAGAAAAAGGCCAAAACAAAGTCCTGATCAAAATGCCTGCTTTTGCTGTGCGAGGCGTTGATTTTAATCTTGAAAAACAAGCCGTCATCATTGACTCCATTTCAGCTAATGATGCCAACTTTCAGGCTTGGTTGAATGCGCAAGGTGTTATTAATTACCAGACCTTATTCCCCGCTCCTAAAACCGCTACCAATAATGCCAATAAAACCGCAGCTAACACAGCCGCCCCCCCAAAAGCGCCTTGGAAAATCAAGGTCAAAGCGATTACATTAACTAATTTTGGCGCTGTATTTGAAGATCAAACCCTGGAAAAACCTGTGGTTATGAATCTTAAACCCATCAATTTAAAATTGACCAATTATTCTAATGAATCCGGTGCAAACGTGCCCTTTCAGCTGAGTGCCGGACTCAATAAAACCGGATTGATAAATCTGGCAGGCGATACTGTTATAGAGCCTTTTTCGGCAAAAGCCGCCATTGCTGTCAAGGACATTGCACTGGAAAACTTTCAGGCTTATGTCGCCAAATTTGCAAACCTGGCGATTATTGACGGGAAGTTAGCTATTGATGGCAATGCTGTTGTCGCTACATCGAAACAAGATAAGCTGGATGCCACTTTTAAAGGTAATACGCAAGTTGTAAATTTATCCATCCGGGAGCAACCGCTCAAGGAAAATGGCAAGGGTAAAGTTCTGGTTAAAATGCCTGTTTTTAACGCAAAAGGAATCGACTTTAACCTTGGCAACCAAACCTTAGCTTTTAACACTGTTTCAGCCAATGATGCTTATTTTGAAGCATGGCTGAGCCCCGAAGGCACCATCAACTACCAGACCTTGCTTCCTATAACTAAAATAAGCGAAAACAGC
>JAYTJI010000050.1:0-6398 GCA_043731245.1 Methylococcaceae bacterium
AATTGGCATTATAAATCGACTATTTCCAGTAGAATGGCATCTGCCTATTCTCTATATTACTGTTATTTTGATTATCAGTTTACTATTAAGAATCATCGCTATCATATTTAACATCATTCAGGCCCGGCACTTTACCAGCATTTCTAAAGACATTATTTTTCGCATCCGCAAAAACCTGATCGGACATTTACAAACCATTTCCATGTCTGAATACGAGAGTCTTGGCACAGGTGCGGTGGTTACTCATCTGGTCAAAGACCTAGATACGATTGATACATTTATCGGCACTACCGCCAGCAAGCTACTGGTAGCCAGCCTGACCATCATTGGTACAGCAGTTATTTTATTATGGATGCACTGGCAGTTAGGGTTATTTATCATGCTGTTAAATCCCGTGGTGATTTATTTCACTCGTGTGGTCGGTTCTCGCGTCAAAGATCTTAAATACAAGGAAAACTCAGCTTATGAAGTCTTTCAGCAGTCGTTAACCGAAACACTGGAAGCAATTCATCAAATTCGCGCCAGCAACCGCGAACAACATTACTGTCAACAACTGATCGACTCTGCCCGATCCGTGAAAGAGTATTCAACTGCTTTTGCCTGGAAAAGTGACGCGGCGTCACGTTTAAGTTTTTTGGTATTTCTGTTCGGGTTTGATATTTTTCGTGCCAGTGCCATGCTGATGGTGTTTTATTCTGATCTTAGTATCGGTCAAATGCTAGCAGTTTTCGGCTATCTTTGGTTTATGATGGCACCCGTACAGGAAATCCTGGGCATTCAATATGCTTTTTATGCCGCTAAAGCCGCATTAGGACGTATTAACAGATTGAATGAGCTGAAACAGGAGCCACATTATCCGCATCTTGAAAATCCGTTTCTGAACAAAAAAACCGTCGCTATTCGTGTCGATAATTTACACTTCAGTTACGGTGAAGAAAAAGTACTAAACGGTATACAGTTAAAAATTAAAGCCGGAGAAAAGGTGGCCCTGGTCGGCGCTAGCGGAGGCGGCAAGTCCACCTTGATACAAGCCCTTATTGGACTCTACCCACCAGACGAGGGCCAAATTTACTTTGATAACGTTCCCATCGAACGCATAGGCTTAGAAGTGGTCAGAGAAAATGTAGTGACTGTGTTGCAACATCCGGTTCTATTTAATGATACTATCCGCGCCAATCTCACTTTGGGTAAGCCCGCTAGCGACGCTGTATTGTGGAATGCACTGGCAATAGCGCAATTGGCAGATGCGGTTAAGGATTTGAAAAGCGGTTTAGATACCGTCGTCGGTCGCTTGGGCATGAGGCTTTCTGGTGGTCAACGGCAAAGAATGGCTATCGCTCGCATGATTGTTGCCAATCCAAAAGTGGTAATATTGGACGAGGCAACTTCGGCACTGGATAGCGAAACAGAGCATGATTTACACGCGGCACTCGCTACTTTTTTAAAAGGCCGGACTACCCTTATTATTGCTCATCGTTTGAGTGCCGTTAAACAGGCCGATCATGTTTACGTTTTTGAGCAAGGTAAAATCTGTGAACAAGGACGACATGAAACGTTAATCAGCCAAAATGGCCTTTATGCCAAACTTTATGGCGAATATCAATAATGCAGGTACAAGGTACAAGGTACAAAATCAATCCTCTTGAACCTTTCACCTTTTACCTTGAACCTTGAACCTTGAACCTAAATAATTATGACTGAACTTTACGATTTACATTGTCATTCAACTGCCTCTGATGGTGCATTATCACCAACAGAATTAGTGCAGCGTGCGCATCAGCACGGCGTAACCTCGCTGGCGTTAACTGATCACGACACCACAGCCGGTCTTACAGAAGCACAGTTGTGTGCTGCAACAACAGGTGTGAAGTTAATAACGGGCATAGAGCTTTCTACAAACTGGCAAGATAAATGTTTCCACGTAGTGGGGCTGGGCATAGAACCAACTTATGCACCTTTGGCTGAAGCGACCTACAACTTACAAAGCACTCGCCTGGAACGCGCTGAAAAAATTGCCTTAAAATTGGAGAAAAAACGCATCCCGGGCGCGTTGGAAGCAGTCAAAAAAGCCGCTGGTGATGGCATGATTACCCGCACCCATTTTGCCGATTTCCTGGTGTCACAAAATCATGTATCTACCCAGCAAGAAGCGTTTGACCGTTATCTGGCAAAAGGCAAATCCGCCTATGTGTCTACTTCCTGGGCCGAACTGGAGTTGGCGATAAGCTGGATTACCGGATCTGGCGGCGTTGCAGTATTGGCGCATCCTTTACGCTACAAACTGACAGCCAATTGGATGAAACGTTTGCTCACTGCGTTCAAGGATGCCGGAGGCCAGGGAATAGAGGTTATAACAGGCAGGACTAATATTGATGAGATAAAGTTAGCGGCAGATTATGCCGCACGCTTTGAATTGGCTGGTTCAATGGGTTCTGACTTTCATAATGCAGTTAATCCATGGGTGGAATTAGGCAGGCTTGCCCCCTTACCCAAGCACATCAAGCCGGTATGGGAGCTATTGGATTAGCGTTACACTACCGTTAAATTGTTAACGTAACTATTAACTCAAGCATCAACTTCATTTCTTTGTTTCCAATTTCTTAAAAAATAACGACTTATTAGTTATTCATCTAAACTCGGGTCTATTGAATACAATAATGCCTGGACTAGCAATGAAACATCATTTTTGATTCGGGGATCAACCGCAAAAACAGGCGGTTTTGGATACAACCCGTGCAGCTCAATATTATAATCATCAATAGTCGGTTTTTTGCTTTGATCCATTCGAGTGATACCTATCGCTACAGAAGTAGCGGCAATAAATTTTTCGAAAGACTTCAAAAAGAATTTCATATCCTGGAAAGGATCCAGTCGGGTATTGTCGATTAATAAAATAAGGCCAATTCCACCTATTGTTAAAATATCAGGCATGTAGTCAAAGCGTTCTTGTCCGGGTGTTCGATAAAGGTGAAGCTTATCCCCTCCAGCAATATCCATAACGCCATAACCCATTGCAGCGGTCGAAGACTTTCTAGGGTTAGCTATTGGCGGTATATGGCTAATTGAATTGATGGCCGTTGTTTTTCCGGCGCCTACCGAACCTGTAAAAAAAATATTATATTGCCTCATGATGATTTTGTTCCACTATGCCTTATTGCCACGTAATTGACTGATGATCCGGCTCATTAGCCCCTGACTTTTGTTTGCCTCAATCCCAGGCGGCTCTATTAACTCGTCCACTTGTCTTCTTGCCTGTCCAGCCAAATTCAAGGCACAGGCAGCGCTAATAAACACAAAAACATATTGCGGCTTAATATTAAGCACTTTTGCTATATTGGGTAATGTCCTCGGCCCACGGATGAGTAATGCCGAAATGCGCAAGGCGTGAGGTGTGGCCAGTAAACAAGTAAAATTGGGCCAGCTTTTTAAATAAACCGGACGATTAATATCCAAAGTTTCCGGGTAGCGTCCCTTTGATGCCCAGCAAGCCAGTTTCCAGAGAAAAGCATCCATTTGGTGGGAGTTTTTTAGCCCTCTGGCTAGCGAGGGTGAATCCGTATCTGGTGACGCTATGGATAATTTCATATTTAAAGCATTAGTAAGCTTCAAGCCGGCAAATGCCCTTAATTGCTTCTCATCAGCATCAAGCCAGACCTCATTACTGAGGGGAAAAATTAACAAAGGACTCCAATCTGAATTTAATTGCCGTATTTGTCCGGTTTCCTCACATACCTTGTAAGCGGACTCAATATAGCTTTGAAAATACTCTTTGGGATTATACGTTGCTATAGAAAATTGGCTTGGGTCGTTGACATCAATATTCGGAACATTACCGACAAAAGCATCAAAGCCTTCAGCATTTATTTGCAACGCAGTTGCTGGTTTTTTTTGTTTTTTGACCTCCGTAGTAGATGGTTTAAGCGCTGTTACTATAGGCGCTGATCGGGCAGCCATTACGGCTTTTTTATCTGAGCCTGATACATTGTCAGTACCGTTGCTGTGCGTATTGGGGTGTATTAAGGTTCTGGCTTTCTCAAGGCCAGCCAGCATATCTTTGGTTTTTATAGGCTTCCTAACACGAATGACGTTTTCATGCTTTAACGATAAAAGCATAACGGGCTTATGCGGGTTTTTTGCCCGATATTCATCGAGTAGCCTGCCAGCATTGACTGTATCAGCATCGAAAATATCAACATCCGAATCATCATCATTTACAACTTCCGCAATCCCGTAGCAGGATTCCTGTAAATAAATCCCCATTACCTTGCGGCTACGATCGTCCATAGCGTGCAAAGCAACTTTTAACGGGTTATTTTTTTTATCCATTACACTTTTTAGAAAAATAGGTTGTTAATTGATAGATGTGATTACGCCTGAGTAGGCTAATCCGCATATTTGCTTAAATCCGGTTGAATCATACACTGGTTGGTACTTGGCTAGTTCGGGGTAAATACAGTTTTTTCCATTGTTTTATATAGCTTTTCCAAGTGTCTTTTCATTCTTAGCGGTAGTCATTTCGTCTCCGCTGGGATTACTTATCAGGGTTTAAATTCTTAGTAAAAAATGAACACTGTATTGATTTTTACTGATGAAAGTCACTGATTTTTCTAGCCCTATTTTAGGGCGGTTTACACTATAGAAATACTATAGTTCTTTTTCGATAAGATACAATTTTAAAGTGTAAAAAGTTGTTCAGTTGGACGAAAGCGTTTTACTCGCCACTGTTGTGGTAAAATTTTTAACAGCCCGCACTTCGGCTAATGCATTAAGACACACTATTGATTTTGATTGGGGAGACAAGCTTGGAAGCAGATTGGCCAAAAGGCTATAACATGGGGCGGCGTAATCTGGTCACCGTATTGGATAAAATGATCATTCAGGACTTACTGAAAACAGCATTGTCTGTGTTGACGGTGATTGTGGTTATTATTGTCAGTCGAAAATTCATCAGAATTCTTGACGACGCTATTGCCGGACAAGTGTCAAATGAAGCTTTACTGAGTATCCTTGGGTTGAAAACAATTATTGCCAGCGTAGAGTTTTTACCTGTCGCGCTTTTTATGTCGGTATTAATGGTTCTGGGCAGAATGTATAGAGACCAGGAGATGGCGGCAGTTTCTTCAGCTGGCGGCGGCGCTGGAACCATCTATCGAGCTGTATTTTTATTGATTTTTCCATTAACTGTACTGACCGTTGGCCTATCTCTCTACACCATGTCTTGGGCGGAAGTTAAAATTGATAAATTAATGCAACAAGGGGCAGAATCCTCTGACTTGAGGGGTATTGCAGCCGGAAAATTTAGTGAATACAGTCAGGGTGATCTGGTCTTTTACGTAGAAAAAATTAGCGCTGATAAAAAGATGCACACTGTTTTTGTGCAAGACCGGCAACATGGAAAGATGAGTATTATTAATGCTAAAACTGCGCAAATGAAAGACTTAACGGATGGGCGTTACATTGTTTTTGAACAGGGTGAGCGTATACAAGGACAGCCTGGTGCCTTAAATTATGTGCTTGAGCAGTTCGCTGAGTACGCCGTAAGAATAGAAACAAAAGCGTCTGCCGCCAAGTTTAACAGACAAGCACTGGCTGTTGATGTGTTGTGGGGATCGGCTGTGATACAAAATACCGCTGAATTGCAGCGTCGTTCAGCTATTCCTTTGGGCGTGTTGCTGTTAAGTTTTATTGCCGTTCCATTGGCGCAAATTGCGCCTCGCGGTGGCGTTTACGGAAACATGTTGATGGGCTTTTTAATCTATTTTAGTTATGGCAATCTTCTGCGGGTCAGCCAGAGCTGGGTAACGAATGAGACTATCCCGCCGTGGCTAGGCGCTTCAGGTGTGAACGTTTTGTTGTTATTAATAGGTAGTTTGTTAGTGGCAAGATTGTATGGCTGGCAGTGGCTTATCATGAAAGTTAGAGAAAAGGTGTCTTGAGTGAATGTGTTAACAGGCTATATTGTCAGAGAAGTTCTAAAAGGCTCGTTTGTTGCACTGCTATTGTTATTGACGCTATTTAATTTGTTTACCTTTAGTGATGAATTAAAGGATTTGGGCGGCGGTTATGGCTTAAAACAAATTTTTTATTTTCTTGTCCTGACTTCGCCAACGGTTTTTTATGAGCTGGTGCCTGCATCGGCCTTACTAGGTAGTTTGTTTGTATTGGGCGCGATGGGTAATAATCGTGAATTGATTGCTATGCAAGCGGCTGGGCTATCCGTTTTTGGGATTATTAGAGCCGTTATGCTAGCGGGTGCTGTTTTAGTCATTATTTCAATTGGCGTGGGTGAATTTGTTGCCCCCGTGGCCGAACGTATGGCGCAAATAGTGAGAGTTTCTGCCCGTAATGAGGAGATTCTTATGAACGCTAAATATGGAATATGGCTACGCGAAGGCAGG
>JAYTJI010000051.1:0-1075 GCA_043731245.1 Methylococcaceae bacterium
TGATAGGGTTTGCCCCAAACCCGGCAAACCCACGAAAAATTCGCTGGTGGCCGTGTTGCTACGCATGGTGGCCTGATGAATTTTTAGGAAACTTCAGTATCTTTATTACACCTGCTTTTTTGCTAATGCCAATGTTAAACACCCCTCCCCAATTGAAAAGGTGGTTTAAAACTGCTTGATCGATAACAGCTTAGTTCAGAATGAATAATAAGCAATGATTCTACGAATAATAATCTCACCCGCCACACTAATTTGTAAGCGCGGTAAAGCGTAATGTGGTGGATGCGCTACGCTTATCCACCTCACACATAATGCCCAAAGTAATAAATTTAAATATTAGGCAATGCCTTCTGGTGACACCTGGAGAGCTTATCTGACATTGACAATAACAGGCTAATGGGCGACCCTAAATGTATAAATTTTAATCGCACCCTTACAGCCAAAGAAACATGAAAGACGAACCATTTACTTTTGACCAGATTCATATTGAAGTGGCCCGCAACGCCACCGATGACTTTAATTTGTTTCATGATAAGCATAAGTGGTTACAGATTACGCATAACCCGTTCAGAGGCCCCATTGTTCTGGGCTTTCAACTCAACACCTTGATAGAGTATCAAATGCGCTTATACAGAGAAGCGCATCATGAAAACCAGATCATTGCCGAAAACAAGCTGCGTTTTAGTAATTACCAACTTACTTTTGTAAACGCTGTCCGGCCCCGGATACCTGTTTATCTGGAAATTAAAAAAACGCTGATTAAAACCATCCCCAACCTGACGCTGGGCAACCGCATTGCCATGAAATCGGATGGCAAAACCGTATTACTGGGGTTTAAAAAGGAAACACAGGCTCCACTATTTTTGCCCCATACAAAATTTAACAAGCTACCTGATCTTAACGAAATCCCCGATCTTACAACCATTCCCGATACAGATTATTTTCTCAAGCGGAAATTTTTGAATAACGGTTCGGTTAAAAACTTTCTGTCGGGGTCTTTAGCCGAGCAATCCGATTATTTTGATGAGTTGACGCATATTGCGCACTACCCGGAAATATTTCCTTGCAGCCTTGC
>JAYTJI010000052.1:0-9029 GCA_043731245.1 Methylococcaceae bacterium
GGGGTCATTTCCACTTAACTTGTCAGCATGCAACAAAACAACACCGACATCGCCGACGCTAGCCATACCGTGTTCAAGCCTTGACACACCCGGCGGCACAGGTGGTATCGAATGGCGGTTTACCGGATCACTGGCACCGGCCAGTAGTGGTGCAGTCACCTTTAAAGTCAAACTGGATTAATGGGATGAGTTAGACCTACAAGGTTTATAAAACCTCGTAGGTCTAGGAGGGGGGCGCTGTGCGTACCAACATAAACCCGAACGGTAATGCCAAAATGGTACGCGCAGCGTACTACAGGGACAGATAATGTTAAACTTGCAACTTTATAAATTAAATTTACTATTCCATTGCTGCCGCTGAGCCTTTACATTCACATTCCCTGGTGCATTAAAAAATGCCCTTATTGCGATTTTAATTCGCACGCGGTTAAAGGTGTTACACCTGAAGCGGCCTATATTGACGCGCTGTTGATTGATTTAGAGCAAGACTTGCAGTTTTATAATATCACCCGGCCTATTAGCAGCATTTTTATCGGGGGAGGTACGCCTAGCTTGTTTTCACCTGAATCTATCAATCGTTTGTTACGCGGCATAGAGCAACGGGTTACGCTAAAAAATGATCTTGAAATTACCCTTGAGGCCAATCCAGGCACTTTTGAAAGCCATAAGTTTGCCGAATTTAAAGCGTTGGGGATTAACCGGCTATCCATTGGTATACAAAGCTTTGACGATAAGGTTTTAAAAAAACTGGGGCGTGTACACTCCGCACAGGAAGCGATTGTTGCCGCTGAAATTGCCCGTCAGTCCGGCTTTGAAAATTTCAATTTGGATTTAATGTTTGGGTTGCCCGATGCCAGTCCCGACTGTAGCAAAATTGATGTGACTACAGCCATAAGCTTAAAGCCTGCACACATTTCTTTTTACCAGTTGACGCTAGAACCCAATACTTATTTTCATAAATTCCCCCCCAGCTTGCCGAATGATGAGTTGATTTTTAGTACGCAAAAAAGCTGTCAAAAGCTATTGGACGATGGCGGTTATCAGCAGTATGAGGTTTCTGCCTATAGCCAACCGGGCTTACGCTGCCAGCATAATGTAAACTATTGGCAATTTGGCGATTATTTAGGGATAGGTGCGGGCGCTCACGGTAAAATAACGCAAATGTTACCGCATAAGATTACCCGCAGTTTTAAACCTAAAAGTCCTGAGCAGTATTTGAGTAATACGCATAAAAATGGTGGAGCCGATGTGATTGCTGTCGCTGATCTTCCATTAGAATTTGTTATGAACCATTTACGGCTGAAACAAGGCTTTACCCTGGAGGCTTATCAAGCAACAACCGGCCTTGCTAGTGCTACGCTGGAGCCTGCGTTATCAGCTTGTTTGCAACAAGGGTTGATTGGTTATCAAGATGACCGTTATTATTGCTCTGAACAAGGCTGGAATTTTATGGATAATGTTTTAGAAAAATTTATGCTTTGATTGCGTATAAGGTCTGCATAAGTATTGTGTATTTAATTATGGTAAGCTGTGATTTATGCGCTTCCTAGGGTCAGCACATCCTGGGTGCGATTAAAAGTGCGGTTTAATCTCAAGCTAGTAATTAGGTAGGGTGCGCTGTGCGCACCTTTTCGGCGACAAAGGTGGCGTGTGGTGCGCACAGCGCACCCTACCCGAATGAAAAAAACGCATTTTTAATCACACCCGCATCATCCAGCGCTACTGCTACATGTTCATTTTCGGGTATAATCCACAACATTTTTAACTCAGAGTTACGAAGGCGTTATGTCAAAAATCAATAAAGTGGTATTGGCTTATTCCGGAGGTTTAGATACTTCCGTTATTCTTAAATGGTTACAGGATGTTTATGCGTGTGAAGTCATCACTTTTACGGCGGATTTAGGACAGGGCGAAGAAGTAGAACCGGCGCGAGCCAAAGCCAAAGCGGCCGGCATTAAAGATATTTATATTGAAGATTTGCGGGAAGAGTTTGCGCGTGATTATGTTTTTCCGATGTTTCGCGCCAACACGGTTTATGAAGGTGAATATCTACTGGGTACATCCATTGCCCGTCCTTTGATTGCCAAGCGTCTGATTGAAATCGCCAATGAAACCGGCGCTACGGCTATTTCCCATGGCGCGACCGGTAAAGGCAATGATCAGGTGCGTTTTGAGTTAGGTGCCTATGCTTTGCGCCCTGATATACAGGTCATCGCGCCTTGGCGTGAATGGGATTTAACCTCCAGGCAAACCCTGCTGGATTATGCAGAAAAACATGGGATTCCTGTGGAAATGAAGCAAGGCAAAACGTCGCCTTATTCTATGGATGCCAATTTGCTGCATATTTCTTATGAAGGCCGTATTCTGGAAGATCCCTGGGCAGAGCCTGAAGAAGCCATGTGGCGTTGGACGGTTTCACCGGAAGCGGCACCCGATCAAGCGACTTATATAGAATTGACTTATCAGCAAGGCGATATTGTTGCGATTGATGATGTGCCTTGTACGCCTGCCACGGTTCTTGAAAAATTAAACAAGGTGGCCGGTGATAATGGTATCGGTCGCCTTGATATTGTTGAAAATCGCTATGTAGGTATGAAATCTCGTGGCTGTTATGAGACACCTGCTGGAACGGTGATGTTAAAAGCGCATCGTGCGATTGAATCATTAACTTTGGATAGGGAAGTGGCGCATTTGAAGGATGAGTTAATGCCGCGTTACGCTTCTTTGATTTACAATGGTTACTGGTGGAGCCCTGAGCGCAAGCTATTGCAAACCATGATTGATGCTTCACAAGTGTCTGTGAATGGTAAAGTCAGGCTTAAGCTTTATAAGGGGAATGTCATTGTCGTGGGACGGGCGTCCGATACTGACAGTTTGTTTGATGAAAGTATTGCCACGTTTGAAGATGATGGCGGCGCTTATAATCAAAAAGATGCTGAGGGTTTTATCAAATTAAACGCGTTAAGAATGCGTATAGCTGCTGCTAAACGCTTGCGTTAATGCAGTCAATAAAAACACAGGACAAATGTTATTTAACTTGTATAATTATCGGTCAGGTAATTAAATAAAAATAACAATGTCCAAGCGGGATTTGTCTGAGCCTGGTTTGGGAGGGTGTGGATTATGAGTGAGTTGCACGAGAAAAAGTCAGAGATTGTGGTTCTGCATAGCATACCTACCCATCAAAACTTGGTGAAAGTAAATCGATGGCTAATGTCCATTGTGTTTTTTTTGATGACGGTCATTTTTATTGCCGGCTTTTTCTTGCTCCCTGCTAATGACCTTACCCGCTATAAAAGATCCGAAGTTAGAGAAATGAATCCTGTGTTGTCTGCCGAAGTTAATACCTTGAAAGGGCAGTTTGTTGGCTTAGTGAGTGGCTCGATTGAAAGTAAATTAAGAGCTTTGGAGGAGAGCATTCGCCTGGGCACTGTCTCCAAATCATTAGGCACGCTAGAAGACTTAAAAAATGATGTCAACGTTTTGCGATCTTATTCGGAGCCTGCCAAAAAAGACAAAGCAGTGATCCCCAATACGCAATTAGTGCAAGAAATGTCTGAGTTAAAGCACCTTGTCTATGCGACACTGGCTTCTTGTGGATTAATGCTGGCAGCTGTGGTAGGTGTTTGGTTTAAAAGCCGTTATCGCCTACCTTATAAGACAGCGATCATGCGTCATTTGGGTAAGAAATAACGCGGAGCAATCCCTCATGACTTTTTTTAGGTAACTCGCAAAAAATAACCACCCGCCGCGCTACATCGTTCCCACGCTCCAGCACTCGCCGTTATACACAAGTCAGGGCGAGCGATAAAAGTGCCGTCATTCCGGCATGGATGCCGGAATCCAGTGCCATGGACGGTAACTTGGCCGCTGCACAGGCGTTTGATTGAGCAGGAGTGTAAGCCCAAAATTTCACATCCCTGTGACTGGATGCCGGAATGACGAGCGCCGGAGCGTGGGAACTATGCGGGATGGGGGGAGTATTTTTTGCGAGTTACCTTAGACATAAAAAAGCCGCCCCAGTCTATGATTGGGGCGGCTTTTTTGTACAGAGTTATTATTTTATTTGCTGCCGATATATTTGTACAAAGCATCAATTGCCAATTCTTCGGTGTAAACTGCTCTTTCAACGGCTTTGTTCTTCATAATTTCATCAACAGCTTTAGGCATACCGCCTTTACCATTTCTTAAAACTTCTTCGAATTTCGCTCTGTCCAGAGTACCTGCTTTAATCAAAGCGGGTAACTGTGGGTTTGACGCGATGTCGTGGCAAGTGCCGCAGCCACGACCAAAAGCGCGGTCATAAATTTTTTGACCAATTTCAAGCTGTTCGTCAGCTATTGCTGATCCACTTAATGCGATTAAAACAATACCTGCTAGTGTACCTAGTGATTTCTTCATAGTGGCCTCTCTTAGTGGAAAAAAAAGAACGGTAGTTCTCTTCGTTTGGAAATAGAATTCGATTAAAATTTAAGCTAGCAAAGGATAGGTAATTTAATCGAAAAATTCAACCTTTTATTTCTCTTGGGCGCTATTATCAATAGCATCGATGAATGATAACTGAACGGTGTGCATTATTTGAGTCGTGCTAAGTCCAGCAGATTGTCCCTGCAAGCCATTATTCAGTCAGTATGGTTACTATGAAACCATTTGAGTTTGTCATGTAGCGTCACTACCGTGCCAATAATAATCAAAGTCGGTGGTTGAATATTCAAACCAGCAATGGTCGTCGGTAGTGTTTCCAGCGTGCCGGTAATGACGCGCTGGTTTGTGGTAGTGCCCTGCTGAACAAGGGCAATAGGCAAGTCTTTGGGGCTACCGTGGGCAATTAAAGACTGGCATATTTTTTCCAGCCCCACCAGTCCCATATAGATAACGATAGTTTGATTGGGCGCGGCAAGTTGTGTCCAGTTTAGATTTATAGAATTATCTTTCAGGTGTCCGGTGACGAAAGTACAGGATTGCGCGTGATCCCGATGCGTTAACGGAATGCCTGCATAAGTTGCACAACCTGAAGCGGCCGTAATGCCGGGTACAACCTGAAAATTGATGCCCTGCTGCATTAAGGTTTCTATTTCTTCCCCACCGCGACCAAAAATGAAAGGGTCGCCACCTTTCAGTCGCACCACGCGTTTCCCTGCTTTAGCCAGATCGGCAAGCAGAGTATTGATGGATTCCTGGGGCAGCGTATGTTTTTGCCGTTGCTTACCTACATATACTTTTTCCGAGTCCCTGCGTGCTAAATCGAGAATCTCTGGCGAAACCAGATGGTCATAGACTATAACATCGGCCTGCTGCATCAATCTTAAGGCGCGAAACGTTAATAAGTCAGCCGCGCCAGGGCCTGCGCCTATCAGATAAACTTCACCCAAATTAACACGGCCTTCCTGATTGCTAAGCGCTTGCTGTAATTGTTGCTCGGCGACTTGTTCGTTGCCCGCGAAAATCAATTCGGCAACAGGACCTTGAAAGATATTTTCCCAGAAAATTCTGCGTTGAGCAGGTTCTTTAATGTGTTTTTTAACATCAACTCTAAATTTTTCCGCAAGCTGCGCCAGTCGCCCATAAGCAGGCGGAATTATGCTTTCTATCTTGGCTCTGAGTAATCGGGCTAAAACCGGTGCAGCGCCACCAGAAGATACCGCAGCTATGATGGGCGAACGATCAATAATGGCCGGAAAAATGAAGCTGCATAATTCGGGGTTATCGACGACATTAACAAGAATATGTTGTTCATCGGCCGTTTTAGCAACTAATTGATTAGTTTCCTTATTATCAGTTGCCGATACGACCAGTCTGAAGCCAGATAAATCAGTCGGAGCAAAGGGTTTTTGCAGTAAATTTAAATGATACAATGCTTCCAGCCCCGATACCTGTGGGCTAATCTTATTGGCTATCACCGTTATTTTCGCGCCGGCACGGGCTAACAGTTCAATCTTGCGGGCAGCGATTTCACCTGCTCCGACTACAAGGCAATCCTGGCCTTTAAGTTTTACAAAAACGGGAAAATAATCCATTTTGTTACGATGATTCGTAGATTCATTAGGGGATGGTATTATAAGCAATCTACCGTTAATGAGTTACTAAAAACAATGATCGAATTTAGCCTGGAAGTCGATGCCAGTGGTTTGCTGTGTCCATTGCCGTTATTGCGTTTAAAAAAAGCATTGATGGGAATAGCCAGCGGCGCTGTGGTTAAGGTCATCGCAACCGATCCGGCCGCACATTTGGATTTTGGCGTTTACGCTAACCAATCGGGGCATCAAATCATTGAATTGATAAAACATGATGATAAGCAGATTTTTTATATCAAAAAGAAATAATAATATTTTAACCTTCCTGTCTATTGACGGGACGTCAATAACGATCAACACATTAAAAATCCATGTCCACAATCGATAACCAGCCTTCGGCAAATTTTATACGTCAGATCATTACTCATGATCTCAAAGAAAACAAACATAACGGTAAAGTTGGTACTCGCTTTCCACCTGAACCAAATGGTTATCTGCATATTGGTCACGCAAAATCGATTTGTCTAAATTTTGGCATTGCCGCCGAATTTAACGGTACTTGTAATCTGCGTTTTGACGACACCAATCCAGAAAAAGAAAATATCGAATACATGGAATCCATCGAGCGGGACGTGCAATGGCTGGGTTTTGAATGGACTGGCTTACATCATGCGTCCGATTATTTTGAACAGCTTTACAACTATGCCGTGCAATTGATCGAACAAGGACAAGCTTACGTTGATAGTTTATCCGCTGAACAAATCCGCGCTTATCGCGGCACCTTAACCGAGCCCGGCAAAGAAAGCCCTGACCGTAACCGGCCGATTGCAGAAAATCTGGATCTATTTACACGGATGCGTGCCGGTGAGTTTGCCGATGGACAGTATGTATTACGGGCCAAGATCGACATGGCATCGCCCAATATCAATATGCGTGATCCTGCGTTGTACCGGATTCGCCGCGTGCATCATCACCGCACAGGCGATGCGTGGTGTATTTATCCCATGTACGATTATACGCACTGCATTTCCGATGCGCTTGAAGGCATCACGCATTCCTTATGTACGCTGGAATTTGAAGATCATCGCCCGCTTTATGATTGGGTGCTTGAGCAACTGCAAACCCCCAGCCATCCTCAACAAATAGAATTTGCCCGGCTACAACTGGAATACACTATTGTCAGCAAGCGTAAACTCAATCAGCTAGTCATGGAAAAACATGTGCATGGCTGGGATGATCCGCGTATGCCCACTCTTGCCGGATTACGACGCGCGGGCTTTACGCCTAAAGCGATACGGGATTTTTGCGAACGCATCGGTGTTACCAAGCAAAACTCATGGATAGAAATGGGTGTGTTGGAATATTGTATACGTGAAGATTTAAACGAAAATGCGCTAAGGGCGATGGCGGTTTTGCAACCGTTACGCGTGGTTATTGATAATTATCCTGAAGATAAAACAGAACAGCTGGAAATAAGCAATCACCCGCAACGCCCTGAACTGGGCAAACGCAACGTACCGTTTTCCAAAGTCGTTTTGATTGAACAGGATGATTTCGCCGAAATTCCACCACCCAAATTCAAGCGCTTGATCGCAGGTGGAGAAGTCCGTTTGCGTGGTTCTTACGTTATAAAATGTAACGAAGTTATCAAAGATGCTGAAGGGCGTGTTATCGAATTACGATGCACTTATGACCCTGACACGCTGGGTAAAAATCCCGAAGGTCGTAAAGTTAAAGGTGTTATTCACTGGGTTTCCGAGCAACATGCACACCCGGCGGAAATCCGTTTATATAACCGGTTGTTTAAAGTGCCTAATCCCGACAATGAAGATAACTTCCTGGATGCTATAAATCCTGATTCACTGGAAGTTCTAGCCGATTGCCGCATAGAAGCCAGCTTGGCGAATGCACAATCTGAAAACCGCTACCAATTTGAAAGAACGGGCTATTTTTGCCTGGATGCTGTGGACAGTATTGACGGTAAACTGGTGTTTAACCGGACAGTGACATTGCGCGAGGGCGTGTGGGTGAAGGATTAGTTAAAAAATGAAAATAATTTGAGCATTTACATTTTTGTGGGAGCGGCTTTAGCCGCGCTCTTCGCGGCTAAAGCCGCTCCGATGAAACTATTTTATCCGGGTTATTTAGTTATTACTCCTAAACCCCCGACATTTTCGTTAAAAAGCAAAGGCAAAATCTCCATTTAACTATAGAATATGCCCACTTATTTTTGATAATAACCCCGGAATGACCATGAACCAACAAGACAGCATTAACTTGGTAGAACGCTACTATGCAGCCTTCAATGGCGGCGATATGGATACTTTTTTAAATTTGCTCACCGACGATGTCATCCATGACATCAATCAAGGTAAACGGGAAATTGGCAAAGAAGCCTTTACCCAGTTTATGGCGTGTATGAACTACAACTACAAAGAACAACTGGTTGACATGGTCATTATGGCGACAGCAGATGGCAAGCGTGCCGCCGCTGAATTTGTGGTATTGGGTGAATATATCAAAACAGATGAAGGCTTACCGGCTGCAAAAGGGCAAACCTATCGTTTACCTGCGGGCGCTTTTTTTGAAATCCGGGACAACAAAGTAGCCCGCATTACCAATTATTATAATCTGCAAGACTGGATTGCTCAGGTTAATCATTAATTGTGTTGGTTGGGTTGGCGTTGACGCTAACTCGACCAACCTCAATCTCCAGCACACATAATTTACTTGCCGCTTTTAATCTTAAACTCCGTTAAAAACTTTCCATAACCCGCCGCTTCCATTTCTTTTACCGGAATGAATCGTAAAGCAGCAGAGTTCATACAATACCTTAGCCCGGTTGGTTTCGGGCCGTCATTAAAGACATGCCCCAGATGTGAATCACCATAACGTCTGCGAACTTCTGTGCGTGGTAAAATCATCAGAGAATCCTTTTTTTCAGTGACATTTTCAGGAACCAGTGGGCGGGAAAAGCTGGGCCAGCCTGTACCGGAATCATATTTATCTCTGGAT
>JAYTJI010000053.1:0-16430 GCA_043731245.1 Methylococcaceae bacterium
CCTTTTTCTTCCAGCCACTGACAGGTTTGAACGGCCAACCCCATAGCAAAAGGCGGATCAATAAATACTACATCAAAAGCTTCGGCATCACCTGCCAGATAGCGGAATACTTCCGATTGGACGATTTTTATCTGGTCAGCGGCCAGGGCAATGGCATTTTCTTTTAAGGCTCTACAGGCGGGTGCGTTATTTTCTACCTGAACCACGGACTTGGCTCCTCTCGATGCCGCTTCAAAGCTTAAAGCACCGCTACCGGCATATAAATCCAAGCAACGTCTGCCGATGATGTCGGCACTCAACCAATTGAAAACAGTTTCGCGCACTCTGGCAGGTGTCGGTCTTAATCCTGGGGCATCGACAAAAGTGATATTTCGACTGCGCCAGTTTCCACCGATTATCTTAAGCTTATTTGGCACTTTTTTCTGCTGACTTGCCGACGGTTATGGTTTGCAGTAACTGCGGATTAACGCGGCGTTTAAAAGCATCAGTTATCGATGCGACTGTCACTTGCTCAATTTTTTGTTGAAAAGTATCCAGATAATCCATGGGCATATCATAAAAACCGATCATGGTGACATAACCGGCCAGCTCTTTATTGGTATCAAAACGCATGGCAAAACCGCCGGTAATATTTTTCTTTGCAGCAATAAGCTCGGCTTCTGACGGGCCTTTGCTTATAAAATCGGCCAAGGTTTGATTGAGCACTTGCAAGGCTTGTGTGGTTTGATCGTTGCGGGTTTGCAGACTCACCAGAAACGGCCCCGGTTTTAACATCGGTATGAAAGCACTGGATGCGCTGTAAGCCAAGCCCCGTTTTTCCCGCACTTCATCAAAGAGTTTGGAAACCAGACCACTGCCGCCCAATATGTGATTGCCAACATACAGATTGAAGTAATCGGGGTCTTTGCGATAAGTGCCGGGTAACCCCACTAAAACATGCGTTTGTGATGACGGAAATTCGATGTGTTGCTGTGCCGATTTCAGCGGCATAGCCACATCCGGTAAAGCGCCCAATTTTTTGCCGACCGGCAATCCGGCCAGCAATTTCTCCGCTGTTTGTTCGGCTTGTTGTTTGGATAAATCTCCAACAATTACGACTATGGCATTAGCGGCAACGTAATATTTCTGATAAAAATGTCGTAGATCGGCACTCTTAAGACTGGCTACTGTTTTTATTACGCCTGAGGCAGGATGGGCATAAGGGTGCTTGCCATAAAGGGTATTATAAAAAGCTATGCTAGCTAATTCAGCAGGTGATTCTTCTTGTTGTTTAAGGCCCGCCAGAGTTCGGTTTTTTTCCCGTTGAAAGTCGGCTTCTTTAAAAGCCGGTTTGGACAAGATGACTTGCATGGTTTCAAGGGCTTTATCAAACAAGGGCTTATCAGTCAATGTACGTAATGATACGGTCGCCATATCAATTGAACTGCCCGCACCAAATTGCGCACCAACGCTTTCAAAGCGCTGGGCAATTTCATCGGCATTCCATTTACCGGCTCCGGTATCAAGTAGTCCGGCCGTTAATGCTGCTAGGCCAAACTGTTGCCCGTCACTCGCACTGCCGGCATCAAAAACAACCTGTATATCCACCATAGGCAGTCCTTCAGTATGCACATAATAAACACGGCTGCCTTGCGGCGTTTGCCAGTGTTCAATTTTTGCGGCGGCGCTGGCGAACTGGCTAAATGCCAATAAGATAAGCCCTAAAGAATAAATACGCATTATTTAACTCCCTTTTTTTCAGTGCTTGTGTTGATAGTTTGTGGTTCTAAGTAAGCGATGCTCAAATGATCTTCAAGCAAATATTTTCGCGCTACATCACGCACTTGTTCCGCTGTTACCTGATTAACTTTAGCAACATATTCATCGGCTTTTTGCCAGCCCAAACCAACTGTTTCCAACGTCCCTAACTGCATAGCCTGATAAAAGTTGGAATCTTTCTCATAAATGTCGCTGGCTAAAACCTGCGCTTTAATTCGTTGTAATTCTTCATTACTGACCAAGTTTTCTTGCAGTTTTTTAACCTCAGCCTTTAATGCGGCTTCCAACTCGAGTACTGTTTTTCCTTCAGCAGGTGTTGCTTCCAGCTCAAACAAATCGGACATTCTTGAAGTTAGCCCGTAACCGGCACCGGCAGAGACAGCAATCTGTTTACCGCGTACTAATCCTGAACTTAATCGGGCGCTGCTGCCACCATCCAAAACACCCGCTAATACTTCCAGCGCGTAGGCTTCCCATTCATTTGCAGCCGTTTTCAGTACCGGCACCTTATAACCCATAACAACAGAAGGTAGCTTCGCAGGGACTTTGACCGTCATTTTACGCACACCCAACTGTTCAATTTCAGTTTGCGGCTTTAACACTTTAATATCACTAGGTTTCAGTGCGCCAAAATACTTTTCTGCCAGTTCAAAAACAGCTGTCGGCTGTACATCGCCCACTACTACTAATGTTGCATTATTCGGCGCATACCAGCGTTGATACCAAGCCTGCAAGTCTTCTACGGTGTAATTGGCAATATCCGCAGGCCAACCGATAACAGGATGCTTATACGGGCTGTTGGAATAAGCGATGGCCATGAACTGTTCTTGCATTTTGGCTTGCGGATTATCATCCGTCCGCATCCGTCGTTCTTCAGTCACTACCTGGAGTTCTTTTTTTAATTCTTCGGGTAACAAATGCAAGCTACGCATTCTATCGGCTTCCAGCTCAAAACTGACTGCCAGCCTTGATGCCTCCATCGTTTGAAAATAGGCGGTATAATCCTGACCGGTAAAAGCATTTTCATCACCACCATTTTCGGCAATAATGCGAGAAAATTCGCCGGCAGGATGCTTGTCCGTACCTTTAAACATCATGTGCTCGAGCATGTGTGAGATACCGGTAATGCCGCCGGGTTCGTAACTGGAACCCACTTTGTACCAAACTTGAGATACTGCAACCGGTGATCGATGATCTTCTTTTACCAAAATTTTTAGGCCATTCGCCAATTTATGCTCAAATACTTTTGTCTCTGCGCTGCTGGCAAACACGGGCAGACACAGTAAGGCTGTCGCTAATAATCGATTATTCATAACTCCCTCTTTCATGGTTGTAAGCGCGTCGGACTATTTCAATAAGCTATAGTTCACGGTATTCTATACAATACTATAAAAGTTGGAACTTAATTAAACAATGCCTAGCAAATCCTCTGTGCTTTCCTGGAAGAACTACCTCACACTCTGTAAGCCCAAGGTTGTTGCAGAAATGCTGTTCACCGCCGTTGTCGGTATGTTATTGGCAGTACCTGGAATGCCTCCTTTAGAGCCTTTTATTTATGGTATTACAGGCATTGCTTTGGCGGCATCTTCAGCTGCCGCGATTAATCATTTTATTGATCGAAAAGCCGATGCACAAATGTCCCGCACCGATAAACGCCCACTGCCCACCGGTGAATTAACCCCCACTAATGTCATCGGTTTTGCGGCTGTGCTGGGTATTAGCTCAATGCTTTTATTGGTTTTATTGGTTAACACCCTAACGGCTATTCTGACTTTTCTATCGTTATTTGGTTATGCCATTATTTATACGCTCTACCTTAAAAGAGCGACTCCGCAAAATATTGTCATCGGCGGTATTTTCGGTGCTACGCCGCCACTGTTAGGCTGGTGTGCAATGACTGGTGAAATAGATGCTTTTGCCCTGCAATTAACCTTAATTATTTTTGTTTGGACACCACCGCATTTCTGGGCATTGGCTATCGCCAGACGCGAAGAATATGCCAAGGTGAACATCCCTATGTTACCCGTTACCCACGGCGTGGAATTTACTCGCTTGCAAATATTGCTCTATACCATTCTATTGATGTGTGTAACGCTGTTACCTTATTTAACCGGCATGAGTGGTTTAATTTACGGGGTTTCGGCGGCGTTTTTAGGTCTGGGCTTTATTTATTACGCAGTGTTAATGATGCGTAATAAAGATAACAAAACTGCCATGAAAACGTTTGTTTATTCGATCGTTTATATAACAGCTCTGTTTGCAGCTTTGTTAATCGATCATTATATAAGGTTCACTTTATGAACTTCACGCATCACGAGCAAACACCCCGTCCTGAACACCCGTTCGCGGAGTACGTTCGTATTCTTGGCAAAGGCAAAAAAGGTTCAAGACCACTCACACAAGAGGAGGCCTTTCAAGCCATGAAAATGATTCTGGCGGACGAAGTGCTGCCGGTTCAGTTGGGTGCATTTTTAATGTTAATGCGTGTCAAGGAAGAAACACCTGAAGAACTGGCCGGTTTTGTATTGGCGGCTAGAGAGTCATGCAATCTTGCCAGCGATAATAATTTGGTCGATCTGGATTGGTCATCTTATGCAGGGAAACGTCGTCATTTACCCTGGTTTTTGTTGTCGGCCCTGTTATTGGCAGAAAACGGCATTCGCGTTTTTATGCACGGCGCGGGCGGCCATAGTGCGGGCAGGCTATATACTAAGAATATGTTGAAATACCTGGGGCTGGACTACGCAAGCTCTATTGATCAAGCCAAGCAGCAACTTGAGCAGCAGCGCTTCAGTTATTTGTCACTGGAACATTTTTGTCCGAAGCTACACGATATTATAGAGCTGCGTCCGATATTGGGCTTACGCTCACCGGTTCATACGCTGGTACGTTTGCTAAATCCTTTTAATGCACAATACAGCATTCAGGGCATATTTCATCCCGGTTATCGCCCGGTGCATCAACAAGCGGCCGCTTTATTACAACAGCCTCATGCAGCCGTATTAAAAGGTGAAGGCGGTGAAACTGAACGCAATCCTGACATGGAATGCCTGGTGCAAAGCGTACACAACGGTGAATTATTGGACGAAAACTGGCCGGCTTTATTCGCCCGCCGCCATGTGAAATCTGATGAACTTGACCCGAAGCAACTGGCTTTAATTTGGCAGGGGAGCATTGAGGATGAGTTTGCTGAAAGCTCCATCATCGGCACAGCAGCGATTGCACTTAAGTTATTAGGCAAAGTTGATAACCAGGAACAAGCGCAGCAACTGGCAGTTGCTTACTGGTTAAGCAGAGATAAGCAAAAATATGCCGGTTCCTGATAGATATTGCAGGTGACTATAGGCTTAAGAATTAGGTTGAAGGGTTGCAAGCTACTAATTTAAAGTTGCTGGGCAAATCGTGGTATCCCCTTAATTGCGTTATTTTCCATATGTACGTACTGTAATCCCATTAATGTTCGGTAGCTGGAGATAATATCAACCCATATTACTTTTACCTCACCATCTAATTCCAGCCGTTTAAATTCAAAGTGGGTTATCGTACCTTCTTCAGCGGACACTGCTTCAGAAAAAGAAATCATTAAGCCGTCTACCGAAACATTTACCGCAGTAAACTCACGATATTCATTATTTAATAAAATTTTTCCTGGAGCGGGCAGGTTTTTTCTATAGACTCGTCTCTTATTCAAAGCTTCGTCTATATCATAGCTAATATTTTTAAATTCTAAGGCCAGTAAAATACTATCGCCCTCCATATCAGACCTTACCACCTCGGCCTCACCAGCCAAGCGCATCTCTGGAAGATATAAATCAATTATTGTTGACTCCAATAATGAGTTAAAAATATATTTAATATCAACATCTTCCCTGTTGTTGTCTAATTCGGCAAGTGCGCCGTTTATAGAAATATTTTTAATGGTAACCCCATGCTCTTCTTCTCCCATATAAATCAAGCCATGTGAGATTAAGTTTTTACGACAAGGCCGATCTATTTCTTCATTCATCACTATCTCCGAATTGGTTATCGACAGCTAACCTGAATTCATATTATGTAAAGTAAAGCCAATGCTGAAAAGTAAGCATAAGCTAAAAGGAACAGGGTTAAAGCTGGATATATATTTAAGGGAATCTCTAAAAATTGCACTTCGACAAGCTCAGTGCGAACGGTAATTTTTTTAAATCAGTCACTTATCCGTTCTTGCTGAGCCTGTCGAAGCATAAATAAGCAATTTTTAGAGGTTCCTTTAAATTATCGCAAGGAAATTAAACAGTCAGATTCTGCGCAAAACGAGGTATACCCTTAATCCTGTCTACATTGATATTTACATAACGGAGACCTATCAGCGTTTTGGCATTAGCGGTAAGGTCACTCCATATCACTTCTACGTTCCCATTGAGTTCCAGCCGTTTAAACTCGAAGAGGGTTATCATCCCTTCTTCAACGGATATTGTTTCATCAAGGCTAATCATCAAGCCCTCTACCGAAACATTTATGGTATTAAACTCATGATATTCGCCATTTAACAAAATTTGTCCAGGGTCAGGCATGTTTTTTCTGTAGGCTTTTCTTTTGTTTAAGTCACTGCTTATATCATAGGCAATATTTTTAAATTCCAGAGCAAGTAAAATATAACCATCTTCTATTTCAGCCCTAACTACCTCAACTTCACCAGCCAAACGCATTTCCGGAAGATACAAATCAATTGTCGTTGAAACCAGCAGTGAATTAAAAACATATTTAATGTCCATATCCTCCCTCTGGCTGTTAAATTTAGCAAGAACGCCATTTATAGAAATATCCTGAACAGTAATTTTATGCTCCTCTTCACCCATATAAATTAAGCCATGTGACATTAATTTTTTACGGGGAGGCCGATCTAAGTCTGTATTACTCACTATATCTCCTGATAGATGCGCTTAGTTTCCTGATCACGCTGAACAAGTTTATCAAGTAAAATTATAGTGTATTGGTGACATGTTTACTTGTTTTTCGTAGCAACTCCGTCTTCATCATCTTTAAAACCTTATGCACAGAAAAAATCAATGACTTGGGCTTGGTTTTGTTCGAGTGCTTCAAAACAGCATAATGCCCATACATGGAATTGCAAGCAACTGATAATTATGGTAATTATTGAGCTGCCGTGTTTTCATACAATTTAACAAAACTGTAATAAAAACCACAAGTAAGCTCTGGATATAACAATCAATACACAGAGTTATCCACAGCTTTTGTGAGTAACTGTCGAACAGCTTGTTTTAACAAGTAAATCCGGATTTTTTCTTATTTTTCTGGAGTCGCGCTAATGAAAAATATAATTTTTAGTTTTGCTTCAACAGTATTTATGCACAGAAAAAATCAACAACCTGGACTTGCTTTCATTCGAAGGTTGAAAATCACCGAACATATCACAAGCAATTGATAATAAACATAAACATTAGATTGTCGTGTTTTTGTACAATCTAACAAAACTGTAATAAAAACCGTAGTTAAGAGCCGTATATAACAATTAACACACAGAGTTATCCACAGGATTTGTGTATATATGGATAACATCTTATTTTGTTACTTAGAACAACGAAAAAGCATAAAAAGACGCTACTTTTTATATCATCCTAATACAATACATGGGTTTTTCTGTATTTTTGTCATGCTATTAGGTTAAAATAGTCGGCTTTCGAAGCTGGACGAGTGAGCGGCAATGGTGACTTTGTAAAGTGCCACCTCACTTGGCTTTGGGCTTCCTGCAAGTATCCGACATGTTTCATCCAAGCCTTGCCGCTACGGTCATGGGTTTAATGACTGTGGTTTACCGCAGGGCGCCACACTGCCCCAGTACGAACCCCTACAGAGGGTGGTCACCTAAAAAGATTTTTATGCCCAACTTTAGAGTAAAAACATGACAGATTTAGCGCATTACAGAAACATTGGCATCTTCGCTCACGTCGATGCCGGTAAAACCACCACAACCGAGCGAATTTTAAAGCTCACCGGTAAAATCCACAAAATTGGTGAAGTGCATGATGGCGAAACCACTACCGACTTCATGGATCAAGAGCGTGAGCGTGGCATTACCATTCAATCAGCGGCAACCACTTGTTTCTGGAAAGATTATCGTTTTAACATCATCGACACCCCTGGACACGTTGATTTTACTATTGAAGTGTATCGTTCTTTAAAAGTATTAGACGGCGGTATCGGCGTTTTCTGCGGCTCAGGTGGTGTAGAGCCACAATCAGAAACCAATTGGCGTTATGCGAATGACTCTAAAGTGGCGCGTGTTATTTATGTCAATAAACTAGACCGTATTGGTGCCGACTTCTACCGTGTTGTTAAACAAGTTGAAGAAGTATTAGGCGCAGTGCCTGTAGTCATGACCTTACCGATTGGTACAGAAGATGAATTCTCTGGCGTGGTGGATTTATTAACCGAAAAAGCGTGGGTGTGGGATAACTCAGGCGATCCAATGAATTACGTTATTCAAGACGTTCCAGTCGATATGCTCGAACTGGTCAAAGAATGGCGTGAAAAAATGATTGACCAGGTGGCGGATCAATTTGATGATGTCATGGAAGCCTACCTCGATGGCGAAATGCCCGATATTGAAACTATTCAACGTTGTATTCGTAAAGGCACGATTCATCTTGATTTTTTCCCAACGTTCTGCGGCTCTTCGTTTAAAAACAAAGGCGTGCAGTTGGTACTTGACGGCGTAATCGATTATTTACCTTGCCCGACCGAAGTGAATCCACAACCGGAAGTTGATTTAGAAGGTAATCCCACAGGTACATTTGCCATTGTTGATGCCAATAAACCCTTACGCGCCTTGGCGTTCAAAATCATGGATGACCGTTTTGGTGCGCTGACGTTCTTGCGTATTTACTCAGGTAAGTTAGAAAAAGGGACTAACGTATTAAATACATTCACAGGAAAAACCGAACGTATTGGTCGTATTGTTGAAATGCACGCTGATGCGCGTAACGAATTAGAATCAGCGCAAGCGGGTGATATTGTTGCGGTATTGGGTATGAAAAATATTCAAACTGGTCATACCCTGTGCGATCCAAAGTTTCCCGCGACTTTAGAGCCGATGGTATTTCCTGAGCCGGTAATTTCATTAGCGATTAGCCCTAAAGACAAAGCTGCATCAGAAAAAATGGGTATTGCTTTAGGCAAAATGATTCAAGAAGACCCTTCATTCCATGTTGAAACCGATGAAGACAGTGGCGAAACCATTCTGAAAGGGATGGGCGAGTTACATCTTGATATTAAAGTCGATATTTTAAGACGTACTCACGGTGTCGATGTAACTGTGGGCAAGCCACAAGTTGCCTACCGCGAAACCATTACCAAAATGGTTGAAGATGAATATACCCACAAGAAACAATCGGGTGGTTCAGGCCAATACGGCAAAATTAACTATCGTATTGAGCCCGGTGAACCAGGTAGTGGCTATGTGTTTGAATCCGCCGTTACCGGTGGTAACGTACCGCGTGAATTCTGGCCAGCAGTCGATAAAGGCTTCAAGTCTATGCTGGATAAAGGCGTATTAGCCGGCTTTCCTTGCCTGGATTTTAAAGTGGTTTTATTAGACGGTGCATTCCATGCCGTTGACTCCTCTGCCATTGCCTTTGAAATTGCTGCAAAAGCCGCTTTCCGTCAATCGATTCCAAAAGCAGGCCCGCAGCTAATCGAACCAATTATGAAGGTTGATACTTTCACACCCTCAGATCATGTTGGCGATGTTATTGGCGACTTAAACCGTCGTCGCGGCATGATTAAATCACAAGACGCAGCGGCGAGTGGTGTGCGTATTAAGTCAGACGTACCCCTAAGTGAAATGTTTGGTTATATCGGTGATTTACGTACTATGACTTCAGGTCGTGGTCAGTTCTCTATGGAGTTCTCACACTATCTGCCCTGCCCTAAAAACGTGTCAGAAGAAGTGATTAAAGAAGTCACCGAACGTAACAACGCCAAAAAGAAATAATCTGGATCATAGCCGGGCGACAACTGCCCGGCTGCTAAATGCTGTAGGTGCAGATTTGTTGCACCTACAGCATGTCTTTTGTCTTAAACCCGCATACAAACTCACTCACAATGCCAGTTATGTTTGGGTAGGTGCAAGCCATGCCAATTAATTAAACTATGTTATTTAACGCACTTTAGCCTGTGGTAACATTAAAATTAAAAATATTGCGATCAACGAAGGCATTGATAAGTGTGTATATCCAACTATTTGCCTGCTTTTTATAAGAAAGCATATTTTCTGAAGCATTTTGCACCCGTTTTTCACACTGTTATGTTCCTAATTGCGGAAAAAGAGGCGATCTGATAACTGACTGATGCTACGTGTAATTAAACTATGTTATTTAACGCACTTTAATTAGGTCATATCACACACTTTTCATTAAAAAACTCCTCGGACTATTCAAGAGACCAATGTTGGTGCAGTCTTTATTGTTGGCATAGAACATGCTGTAAATTTACAATGGGTAATGCATACTGAAATGCCCGTTATAAAAATATATGACCCACACTAATAAAACTTGATTAGCAATCTGGCGACATTAGTAGCTGAAACAGAAGTCATCGGTGCTATATTTTGCTATTAGGTTTTGTGTGGTACGCTGGATTTCAATTCCGTTAATAAAATTTTAGGATTATAGTTATGAATAAATCAAAAAAAACGTCTTTGGTGATAATGCTAACATCGGCATTCACCATTTATAGCAGCGCAGTTCTGGCTGATCACGGCTCTCTGGGCTTTGGGATCGGGACTGCATCGCCCATTATTACGCAAGGCAGCCTTACGCTTCCTGTCGGCATGTGGGCCGGCGGTGTGAGTACTCAATTCATCAACTTCAACGGCACTTCCGACGCAACATTGCTTAATTTAAAAAGTAATGCCGTCGATGAAGCGCATGGTGATGTCCACAGTTCGAATACATTTTTGCAACCTACACTCTTTGGGGCTTATGGTGTTACCGATAACTTGACACTGGGCCTCAGAGTCCCTTATGTACTGCGCTCTGGAATACGCTCACCGAATGAAGATGCTGATGCCGTTATTAACCAGGGTGCCCCCAGCGGTTTTGGCGATGTCTCTGTCTTTGGCCAGTATCGTTTTTTCCACAGTGCTGATAATTTAAATCATGCCTCGTTGACCATAGGTTTAAAAACGCCAACAGGTGCAACTGGCGTAAAGGATAATCAAGGTATCACTTTCGAAACCGACCATCAACCCGGCAGCGGTTCATGGAACCCTTCTGCCGGCCTTTCCTTCACTCGCGCTATGGGCTCGTTCTCGTTTGATACCAATGTCCTTTATACGGTTGCAACCACAGGGGCGCAGCAAACCGACCTTGGCGATGTTTTTAATTATAACTTTGCGCTTTCCTATTCCTTTGGTGCGCCAGCTCGTAATGGCCTTTTCTCTTCCAGCAATAATGCACCGTGGACAGCTATTCTGGAATTAAACGGCGACCGGCAAGATTTTCAGAAGACGGCGGGGCTGACTGATCCTAACTCAGGTGGCAACACGATTTATATCTCTCCAGGCATCCGCTATTCTAGCGGCAAAGCTTGGAACACAGCGCTTTCGATAGGCGCACCGATAGTCACAGACCTTAACGGCTTTCAGTCAGAACCTGAATATCGGATTACTTACCGTTTTGTTGCGGTATTTTAATGAATCTTAAACAGCGAGTATCTTTGCAGATTTCGGATTAATTCAATGATAGATTTACCTGATTTTCAAAAAATAAAAAAAGCCTTCCACAGCAATCTAAAATCAATCGAAGAAGATTATTTTAGACCTCACTATCTGAGTTGCAGACAACTATTGTTAAGTTATCTGCTGCTAATCAGCGCCCTGGCATTAAGTGGGTGCAGTCACGGCAATCAGGATTATCTAAAATCCGGAGCGGCTGATTATAGTCATTATCCTGAAGGTGGCGGGCTGTTCGTCACTGCCGCATTCGGCCCGGATAAGCGGTTATGGCGGATTGTGCCGGAAAAAAAACATGTCTACGTTGATTACTCAACCGACTTGGGCAAGACCTTCAGCGTACCTGTGCTCATCAACAAGGAATCTCAACCGATCAAAGTGAGTGGCGAAAATCGCCCCGGTATCGCGGTGGATCGTTCCGGCCGAATTACTGTCATTTATGCGGCCGAGAGCACTCAACCGGTAACGCTCTACTTTAGTGTGTCGACCGATAACGGCAAGAGTTTTTCAACGCCATCGCCCTTGAGCGATAAAGCAGCCGAAGCCAGTTCTTTTCAGGGTCGTTTAGCGTTGAGTCCGTCCGGTAAAACTTATGTGTTCTGGCATGACGAACGCAATCGCACTGACTGGAAACAGCTTGGTAACGCGATTTATTACACAACTATTGATGGTCAGAGCAGTCGTACAGTCGCCCAAAAACTTTCCGACGCCCTCTGTGATTGCTGTCATATTGCCGCCACCTTTGATAGCGATGAGCAGCCTGTTTTGCTGGCACGCTTCATTTATCAGGGCGGCATTCGTGATCACGGCCTGATCAAAACCCAAGCTAACGGTAAGCAGCCGCTTTCATGGCGCGTCACTTATGACCAGTGGGATATTGAGGCTTGTCCTGAGCATGGCCCTACTATTTCCATTAGTGATGATGGCCGTTACCATATCGCCTGGTTTACCCAGGGAAGTGTCCGTCAAGGTTTGTTCTACGCGTATTCGTCCGACCGGGGGCAACACTTTTCAAAGGCATTGTCTTTTGGTAATCCAGAAAAACTGCCTAGCCATCCTGATATTATTGCACAAGGCAAGCATGTCATCTTAGTCTGGACTGAATTTGACGGCGTCAACACGCAGCTTATGACTATGCAGTCAACTGATAGTGGTTCAGTTTGGTCGCAACCCAGGTCAATTGCAGAAGCTAAAGCCGAAACCGACTTTCCATTTTTGCTAGGTAATAATCAAGGCATTTTCGTATCGTGGAACAGCAAAACCCAAGGCTACCAATTAATCCCCGTGAATTGATTTTATAAAAAATCTAAGCTATCTTTTATAGTAAAGCTATACTTTTTTGTTATTATTTGTAATGCTTTCAAAAGTTGCAATAATTTCCCCGGATAGATAATGTGGTTTAAAAGCTGGTGGTCTGCTAAACCTAAAAAGAAAATACGTCAGGTAGCCAATGAGCGATATTCCGTGGACAAGGTATACACGCAGGTCAGTCACTTGGAAATAGGTATGTATGTGACCGAGTTGGATAGACCTTGGTTAGATACACCGTTTTTATTTCAAGGTTTTGAATTAAAAACGGAGGAGGATATTCAAGCCGTTAGGGATAACTGTGACTATGTGTATATTGATTCCACGAAAAGAAAAAAAGTAATAATTCCAGATGATGAACAGGGACAAACTAATATCCATAGTGTTTTTGGCCATGGTTTACCGCCTGCAAAGCTAAGTATATTTGAAAAGGAAATTTCAAAAACAGAGAAAGTCTACGAAAATTCAAGAGTTTTAGTTGCAAATTTTATGGAAAAAATTGCAGGGGGCGGCGGAATAGATAGTAAACTTGCTAAGGAGGCTGTTGCAGAATGCGTGAATAGTGTGTTGCATTCTCCCGATGCCATGTTGTGGATCACGCAATTAAAAAATAAAGATGAATATACTGCACAACACAGTATGAATGTTTGTGTTTTATCTATTGTCCTTGGCCGCCAAATTAATTTGTCAGAAAAAAACCTTAATATTGTCGGCCTGTGCGGCATGATGCACGACATGGGTAAGATACTAATACCGCTTGAAGTTCTTAATAAGCCAGGGAAACTGGGCTTAGAAGAGATGGAAATTATGAAGACGCATACGACATTGGGTTGTGAATTATTAAAATCCAGCGATGATATGCACCCAAGTGCAATACAAGTTGCGTTTAACCACCATGAACAATTGGACGGTAAAGGTTATTGCCGTCACATTAAGCAGACTGGTATTTCACATTTTGCGAGAATGGTGGCCATTGCTGATATGTATGATGCCATGACCAGTGACAGAGTTTATCAAAAGGGGAGAACTCATCTTGAAGCAACCAATGCCATGATTAGCCTCACTGGCTCACATCTGGATCCAACCTTGGTTGTTAAGTTTATTGAGAGCATAGGTGTCTATCCACCCGGCTGCCTGGTAGAACTGACTAATGGCGCTATTGCTATGGTGATTGAGATAAACGAAAAAACGAAATTGCGCCCCAAGATTATTACGCTTCTGGATGAGGAAAAAAACCCAATTCCAGAGCAGGTGATTGATCTGTCTAAGCTAAGCAGAGATAAGCGAGGAAATGTCTATACTATTAAAGGTATTATTAAGGCTGAAGATTATAATATTGACTTGGGTAAATACTATCAAAAGTTTATTTTAAAAAATAGTTTTTCATAAAAAGAGTGGCATCTGAGAAGCCCACCTAAAACCGCCAAATACTACTCCCCCTTCACGATTTTAGGTGTTCTTTCGGAACGAATGGAAATAGACAACACTTAAGGGAACCTCTAAAAATTGCCTATTATGCTTCGACAGGCTCAGCATGATCGGATAAGCCACTGATTTACAAAGACCACGATTTGCACTGAGTTTGTCTAAGTGCAATTTTTAGAGGCTCCCTTAAAGCGTATGAACAAAGGAGGCTGTGAAAGTATTCGATTTGGGAGTCAAAACTCATGAGTTTTGACTCCGAAGACATGTAAACCAATGGGTTAAGAAATAGCGTTTTGGTAATTTTTGAATACTTTCACAGTCTCAAAAGCACTCGCCACTTAAAATGGTTTTTATCGCTAATTATCTGTGCGTAATTATTTTACGAGCAGGCTGTTATTAACAACTTTAACACCCTTAACCCTTCTTGCAAGATCTGCGGCTTTGGTGGCCATTTCACTGGAATCAACAAATCCGCTAAGCTGCACGTTACCTTTAAATGTTTCAACATCAATCTGAAAAACTTTAAGTTTGGAATCACCCAATATTGAAGCTTTTACTTTAGTGGTGATAGCCGAATCATCCAAATACTCACCCGTGCTTTCATGTCTTTTGCCTCCTGCGCAACCGGCAACCGATACGACCAACACAAGACATATTAATAAACGGAGTATCAAATTTAATTTGCTCATAATAGTTATAAATCAGGCGTAAAGTTGTAAATAAAGACAGTAGTATCTGTCATCAGGTTTTGGCAAACTCGCTTTAAGATAAATCGAGATACTCAAGCGCTTGCGTTTAAAATAATACAACAATCTCGATGAGATGTAACTAATAACAGACAAGGGAGCGGAAAAATCGTTGCTATATTTCACATTCACTGCCAAGGTAACCATCCTCTAAATTATCAACTTAATATTTACATAGGTAAATTGATGCAGGGTATATTGCTTTTATTATTATGTTTACCTGCGTGGGTAAGCGCAGATATTTATCAATGGCGGGATGCAAAAGGTAACGAGCATTTTTCTGACCGGTCTTATCCTGATGCAAAAATTGTTAATATTAAACCCGGCTATGGCTTTTATAGCGTTAAAACGGTTTATGATGGTGATACAGTGGTGCTGGAAGATGGTCGTAAAATTCGATTGTTGGGTATCAACACGCCGGAAGTTCAACATAAAGATAAGGTAGCTGACGCAGGAGGAGAAGATGCAAAAGCTTGGCTGAATGATAAGCTGCAACACACCAGGGTTCGCCTGGAATTTGATGTCGAGAAAACCGATAAATACGGAAGAACTTTAGCGCATCTGTTCAGCGAAAAAAAAGAACATATTAATTTGTCTTTGGTTAAAGCAGGTCTGGCGACAACTAGCACTTACCCGCCTAATCTGCTGTATGTTAATGAGTTGCTTGCCGCTGAGCATAAGGCAGAGCAGGACAAGCTGGGTATTTGGCAGCGACCTGAGTATGCCGCAATACCTGTTAGCATTCTTACTGAAACAGGGCATCCGGGTTGGGTGCGGCTGGTGGGCAAAGTGCTTACTGTTCGCAATACGCGTAAGTCCATTTATCTGGTATTTTCCAGCCAGTTTGAAGCGCGGATTGAACGCCAGTGGCAGTTTTTATTTCCTGATGTTAATGATTATTTGGGTAAAACTGTCGAAGTCCGTGGTTGGCTGAACAAAAGTAAGAATCATTTTTCATTATTAGTTCGTCATCCTGGTGCGATTCAACTAAAAGAAGACAGGTAGTGACTCAAGCTTAATCGGCAAGTCTATGTGCAGGTATTATTGGCGATAACTCCAGAAAAACCTCCAGAGACAAGGGTTGCACTGTTCATAATGGCAGCGTCGAAGAAATTCGCAGTTAAGATCATGGGTGAGATGCTACAATTATCAGCTTATAAATAGACCTACTCGACTCCCGTGCAATCAAAACCGGCTAAACATTCATACACTTGGAACACTATTTATCAAATCGCTTTAGAACACAAAAAAGCACTGATTTACTCTCATCTCATCGCTATTTTAGCGACCATTGCCAGTGTTCCTGTACCCTTGTTGATGCCGCTGTTGGTCGATGAAGTTTTACTGAATAAACCGGGGTTAGCAATTGGCATTATAAATCGACTATTTCCAGTAGAATGGCATCTGCCTATTCTCTATATTACTGTTATTTTGATTATCAGTTTACTATTAAGAATCATCGC